>JADFSR010000020.1 GCA_022560615.1 Gemmatimonadota bacterium | reverse complement strand
TGTTGGCCTCGGCGCGGCCGCTCGACTTCGCGCTGGCCTCGGTCGCGTGGCGCTCCCGCGCCACACTCGACAGCCTGCGCCACGCGCTCGCCCGTGAGGGGCGGGATGTCGTCCTGCTCGAGCCTCTGGCCGACCTGGACCGACCCGCCGACCTGGAGCGCTGGCTGGCCGCGCGCCGGTCCGTGGCGTCCAACGCCCTACGTGAGATTCGGGAGGTCCTGAGCGCGCTCCTCGCCGAGCGGCGCGCACCCGCCTCCAAGTCGTTCTTCACGCCTGCCAAGGCCCCGGCCTTCTCGGCCCACCGGACCAGAGCGCCGCCCGTCGCCGCCTGAACCACCCCGTTCCACAACCTAGCTTGCAGCACCGAGAGACCCGCTCGACGGGCGGCGACGCGCCATCGCCTCGCGCCTGTCCGTAGGCCCTGACACCAACGGGCGCCAGCGCCCATGAGGAGACGACATTGATCGAGACGGACAGCCAGACGTCGGCGGCCGACACCGGCACACAGGAGACCGCCGTTCAGGACCGATACGCCGACGCCGCCCGGGCGCAGGAGGCCGCGCTCTGTTGCCCGGTGGACTACGATCCCAAGTACCTGGAGATCATCCCGGACGAGGTCATCGAGCGGGACTACGGGTGCGGGGATCCCAGCCGCTATCTGAACGAGGGCGAGACCGTTCTGGACCTCGGGAGCGGCACGGGCAAGATCTGCTTCATCGCATCCCAGGTCGTGGGGGCCGAGGGCAGGGTGATCGGCGTGGACATGACACCCGAGATGCTCGAGGTGGCGCGCCGAAACGCGCCGATCGTGGCCGAGCGCATCGGCTTCGCCAACGTCGAGTTCCGCCGGGGCCGCATCCAGGACCTGGCTCTCGACCTGGACCTCTTGGACCGCCGTCTGGCCGAGAATCCGGTGTCGAGCGCAGAGGGGTACCTGGAGATGGAGCGCATGACCTCCCACCTCCGGCTTCTGGAGCCACTCGTGCCGGACGAGTCCGTGGACGTGGTCGTGTCGAACTGCGTCCTGAACCTGGTCGAGACCGACCAGAAAGCGAACCTGTTCCGGGAGGTCTTCCGGGTGCTGAAGAACGGCGGACGGGCCGTGATCTCGGACATCGTGTCCGACGAGCCGGTGCCCGCCGAGCTGATGGCGGACTCCGAGCTGTGGAGCGGCTGCGTCTCCGGCGCGTTGACCGAGGAGGGCTTTCTTGCCGCATTTGAGGGCGTGGGCTTCTACGGCATCCGCGTGCTCGAGCGTCAGTCCGACCCGTGGCAGACCGTGAACGGCATCGAGTTTCGCTCGCTGACCGTCGAGGCCTTCAAGGGCAAGGAAGGTCCCTGTTGGGAGCGCATGCAGGCGGGCGTCTACCGAGGCCCCTTCAAGGAGGTTCTGGACGACGACGGCCACCGCATGGAGCGAGGCAAGCGCTACGCCGTATGCGACAAGACCTTCCGGATCTACGGCCGCGAGCCCTACGCCGAGCACTTCGACTTCGTCGAACCGATGGTCGACGTGCCGCTGGATGAGGCCGAGCCCTTCGACTGCACACGCACCGCCGAGCGCCATCCCCGGGAATCCAAGGGCATGGACTACCACGTGACCACCGACCCCCAGGGAGCGTGCTGTGAGCCGGGCGACCGCTGCTGAGGCGGTAACCGCCGGGGCCACGCCTTCCGTGGCGCTCCGGTCCCTGGACACGCTCTGGTTCCAGGTGGGAGGAACGCTCTGCAACCTGGAGTGCACGCACTGCTTCATCTCGTGCTCGCCCACGAACCACACGCACGAGGTCCTGAGCCTGGAGACGGTGCGCTCCTACCTGGTCGAGGCGGTCGAGCTCGGGGTGAAGGAGTACTACTTCACGGGGGGGGAACCCTTCATGAACCGGGAGATGACCGGGATCCTGGAGGACACGCTGGCGATCGGTCCCGCTACGGTTCTCACCAACGCGACCCTGCTCCCGCCACGAACTGTGGATGAACTGGCCCGGATTGCGGATGGTTCGCTGTACACGCTCGAGCTGCGCGTGAGTATCGACGGCACCACTCCCGAGATGAACGACGCGCTCCGGGGCGAGGGAGCATTCTCGAGGGCCATGGAGGGGATGGAGCGCCTCGTCGGCGCCGGCTTCCTCCCGATCGTGACCGCCATGCAGAGCTGGGACGACTTCGACACGCCGGAGGTGCTCGGGGCTTTCCGAGAGCTGCTCGCGAGCATCGGGTACGCGCAGGCACGGCTGAAGATCCTACCGCCCCTGCGAATCGGGGAGGAGGAGCGGCGTTCAAGAGGCTACTCCGAAAGCGAACGCGTGACGGACGAGATGATGGTCGGCTACGACACCGACCTGCTGTTGTGCGCCCGTGCGCGGCTCGTCACGGCTCGTGGCGTCTGGGTCTGCCCGATCTTGCTCGACTACGAGTCGGGTAGGCTGGGGGACACGGTAGAGGACGCAGTAGCCGCTCCCGCCGTGTTGTCCGAGCAGGCGTGCTACACGTGCTACGTCAGTGGGGCGATCTGCGCGAACATGTCCGGCTATACGAGGGACTTCTCATGAGTCCGAACCGAGCCGTCTCGCCCAACCAGCGCGAATACCGGCGGATCGCCGTCTTCGGCGGGGTCTACTCGAACCATCTCGCGCTCGAGGCTGCCATCGCGGACGCACGGGGAAGGGACGTCGACGAGATCTTCTGCCTCGGCGACCTCGGTGCCTTCGGCCCTCACCCCGACAAGGCGGCGGGCGTCCTGAGAGAGGCCGGTATCCCGATCGTCCGCGGCAACTACGACGACTCCATCGCGCGCGGGCTGGACGACTGCCAGTGTGGGTACACCGACCCTCGCGACAACCAGTTCGCGCGCCTCTCGTACCAGTACACGTTCCGGAACACTTCGGCCGAACATCGGGCGTGGATGGGCACCTTTCCGAGCGAGCTGCGCTTCCAGCTAGGAGACCTTTCCGTGGTGGCATGTCACGGGAGCCCTCGGCAGATCAACGAGTTCTTGTGGGAGTCCACAACGCCGACGCACTTCCTGCAGAAGCTCGCGAGTGATTGCCGCGTGGACGTGATTCTGGGCACCCATACCGGCATCCATTGGACGCGGAGTTGGAGCGATCTTGGTGCCTCGCCCTCGAGCGGGGAGGCCTCAGGCGGCGCTTACGTCAACGTCGGGGCCTTGGGCCGCCCCGCGAACGATGGGCGAACGGAAGTCTGGTACGCCGTGCTCGAGGCGAATGGGCGCGAGCTGTCGGTCCAGTTCGTCCCTGTCCCGTACGACCACCGAGCACTCGCGGTTGAGATGCGGTCGGAAGACCTGCCAGAGGAGTTCGTGCAGACGATTCTCACCGGTTGGTGGACGACGTGCCTCGAGATCCTCCCGGGGAAGGAGCGGTCGCGGGGCGAATTCTAGACAGCGCCCCCCTCAGCCGCCGTTACCCCCGCCTCCCCTGCCTCCCCGGCCTCCGCGTCCTGGCAGGGTCGGAGGGAGGCGCAGAGAGCGGGTCTGACGCACGAGTTCCTTGAATAGGTCGTCGCTGCGCAGGTCGTCCCAAACGGGATCCCACCTCAGGGTCAGCAAACCCCGCTCGCCAAGCTCTAGCGCCATCATGAGGTGTTCCAGCGCAGCGTCATGGTTTCTCGCGCCGGCATACGCCGCCGCGAACTCTACATGCGCCACAGCGCGCCCTTCGTCCTGAGCCGTCTCGAGGCGATCGAGCGTCCAGTGCCAGTATCCATGAGCACCGTCCTGACGCACCGCTTCCCGAAGGCGAACGACCTCCTGCTCACCCGGTGCTCCGGTCGCGCCCGACCGTTGCCATCTGGATACGACATCCACCGCCCCGGAGACGTTACCCTCGGACACCTCCGCCCTCGTGAGCATCTCCCACGCCTGTCGGACGTGCGGTGAAGCGACGACGACGTTCTCGAGCACCCGTCGGGCCTCGGTGAAGCGACCAGAGCCCATGAGCCGCCGCGCCGCGAGCGCCTGCTGCTGCCCGTCGTCCCCGTCCCCGAGCATCAAACGACGTCGAACCTGGTCCTCGATGCGCTGACCCAGGCCCGTCACCGCCGAGACCCAAGCGTCGTCGAAGTTCGCGAGATCGATTCGGATCGAATCCGATGTTCCGGGAATCATGACCATTCGCACCGTATTCGCCTCAGTCGTGGCGGATGCCGACGCCGAAATCCCCGGGATCACGAGTGGGATCGACCGTTCGATGTACGAGAATACCTCCCTCGCTTCGATCGACTGCAGGTCCATCGCGAGCGCCTCCGCTGCTTCCGACCGGGCCGTCTCGAGCTCACCCGGGTCCATCTCGCCGTCTTCCATGCCGACCAAGAATCGGGCACCCGCGAGACCGGCCATCGCAGGCGCAAAGTCCGGGTCGTTCTCCAGCGCATCCGAGAAGTACTCGAACGCCATCCGGTACCCTTCCGGGGTCCCGCGATCATACTCGTGCTTGCCCCTGAGGTACGCTTCCTGAGCCGCCGGCTCCGCGTTCATCCCCGTGCGCTCGAACAGCTCCTCTTCGTGCTCGCTGTCGATCTCTCGAGCTACGGCGTGGGCGATCTCGGTCTGGAGGGCGAGCGCGTTTCCGACCTCCCTGTCGAACTGAAGCGTCTGAATGTGCGAGTCACTCGGCGCGTGGATAATCTGGAGCGTGATCCGTACCTGATCTCCGGAGCGGTTCACGGAGCCCTCGATCAGAGCGTCCACGCCCAGCTCGCGTCCGATCTGCGGCGCCGACTTCCTGGTGTCGGTGTACTGCATGACCGAGGTCCGCGACACGACGCGCAACTCCGGGAGCTGGCTCAGCTTGGCGATGAGTTCCTCGTGCATGCCCGCAACGAAATACTCCTGACTCCCGTCGGGTGAGAAGTCGTTGAGCGGAAGCACCGCGATCGAGCGAATCGGTGCCGACGGGTCGTACTCAGCGAGTGGCTCCCGCAAGGCGATTCCACCATCGGCGAGATCGCTCGCCGGGGCAAAGACTCCGGCGGCGGTCAGCCAAACCCCGAGTCCGCTCACGACGCCCACCGTTACGACCAGGAGCGCGAGCCTGGGAATCACGCTGCCGGCCGCACCCCCTTCGGTCCGTTTGATCCCTTCCGTCGTGATGTCGAAGATCCACGCCACGACCGCCGCCGGCGGGAACCCCAGCGCGAGCACGATCACCAGGATGCGGAGCGCGTTTTCGCCCAGGCCGAAGGCGGGGAATACGGGGTCCGCCAATTGAAGAACCACGAATGCGGCTGCGGCGTACCCGAGGGCGAAACGCACCACGTGGCGGCGGCGCATTTCGGCCACGAATCGACTCAGGCCTGACGGTTGTTGTTCGCTCATGATGTTGGTTGGACGTAGCGGTCGGAGCGAAAGTTAGGTACACATGCATCGGTCACGTGTTCAGGTGTGAACGGGTCGTCACCTCGGAGATGTCCCGCGTTGCTGTGCCTTCGTACAGTGACCTCGCTCCGCTCGATCGTCTCGCGGCGATTCAGGTCGGCTACAACAACCTGTACGGCCGCTCGGCTCGGACCGCTGAGGGAGCTGGGGAACTCGCTCATCGTGATCCGCTCCGACGGCGTCTCGAAGATGCCGATTCCGCGACTCTCGGTGGCCGGCAAGGTCGACCTGTCAGCAAGGCACGGGGCATGGACCACGCGGAGGAGGAGCTGATGAAGCAGCTCCGTCAACGCATCCCCGAGGGCACCGAGTAAGGTTCGCTTCGGGGTCGTGCATGTCGGCGCTCCCCAGGTCGTGGGGCCTGTGACGACCCGGCTGCGCGCAAAGTATGGGGATCACATCGAGGTGCTCGCAGCGCCGGTCACGTCCGTGATCGCGACCCACCTGGGCACCGGAGCTTGGGGCGTGGCCTATGTGGTCGAGGATGATTAGCGGCCCCCTCGACAGAGGGCCCACCACGGTCGACTAGTCCACCGCGTCCCCGTACCGTGGGTTCGCGACAAACTCGTCGTCCTCCAAGAGATGGTGATCCCAGGGAAGGACGACTTCGGCATCGGTCTCCAGCGCGAAGTAGTCCGGCTTGTAGCCACGTGTGCGCGCGAAACTGGTGGCGGTCCGGACCTCGATGGGGTGGGTGTCGCGCACCGCGGCGAGCGCGAGCCGAAGGGTCGCTCCGGAGGTGGTCACCTCGTCGACGATCAGCACCCGTTGGCCCTCGACCTCGCGCGGCGCCGCCGAGAGGATCTCCGGACGCTCACGCACGTCGTCGTCGTCAGCCTTCCTCGAGATTATCATCGAGTAGAAGTCGACGCCGAGAATTGTCGCCACGACCGCGCCCGGGACTGCTCCCGCTCGCGCGATGCCGACGACGACGTCGGGGTCATAGTCTCGAGCCACCTTGAGCGCGAGCGCGCGACAGAGTTCTCCGAACATCTCCCAGGAGAGGTCCAGGTACTCGAACGATGATTCGATGGGCGACATCGTTGCAACTACCCCGCCCTTAGGTGATCCTTCCCGCCATGTCCGAAGACCGTACGGCAGAAGCCGACCGCCGCCTTCAGGAAGTTCTCGAATCTTCCGGTGCGCGCGACCCCCGTGAGTTCTACCGGAACAGGCTGCGCGAGCTCAAGAGTGCCGATGCCTCCGCGTATTCCGCAGCGGTCGCCTACTACAAGGACCGGCTAATCCCGGAAATCGCCGCCGGCTCCGTCGACCCACTCATCGCGTGGGCCGAGTACGGCCGCATGCTCGCCGAGTCGCTCGCTCCGGGCCGAACCGTGAGCATAGATACCACCGGGTGCGCCCACTCCTACGAGTCACCAGCGTCACCCGACCGACTCGTGCTCCACCTGCCGCAGAATCAAGGCGTGCGAGCCCTCCTGGTCAGCCTCCCCGCCACGCTGAGCCCCGCTCAACGAGCCACCTACGACGTCCTAATCTCCGGCAAACAACGCACCTAATCCACACCTAATCCCCAAAAGAGGAACGCTGCCGGAGCTGAGGAGCCGGGGTCCTTCCCGCAGCGACATTGCGTCGTGGCAGGGGGAAGGGAAGTGCGGAAAACGATGCCTGAGCGAAGGGAAGGATCCCGGCTCCTCAGCCATCCCCCAGCGCTATTCCCCCCGAGCCATGGAGTCCAAGAACTCCTGATTGGTCTCCGTCTCCCTCATCCGCGAAAGCAAGAACTCGATCGCTTCCGCCGGAGTCATGTCCGCCAAGAAGTTCCGGAGCAGGTAGATGCGGTTGAGCTCCGTCTCGCTGAGCAGCAACTCCTCCTTCCGTGTGCTCGACCGGTTGAGATCGATCGCCGGGAAGATTCGCCGGTCGGAGATTTCGCGATCCAAGAGGATCTCCAGATTTCCGGTGCCCTTGAACTCCTCGAAGATCACTTCGTCCATGCGGCTGCCGGTCTCGATGAGCGCGGTGGCGATGATCGTGAGGGATCCGCCATCCTCGATGTTCCGCGCCGCGCCGAAGAACCTCTTCGGCTTCTGTAACGCGTTCGCGTCCACGCCTCCCGACAGGATCCGGCCCGAGTGCGGCATGGTCGTGTTGTAGGCGCGCGCCAGCCTGGTGATCGAGTCGAGCAGTATTACGACATCCTTCCCGTGCTCGACGAGCCGCTTCGCCTTCTCTATCACCATGTCCGCGACCTGGACATGACGCTCGGCGGGCTCGTCGAAGGTTGACGAGATGACCTCGGCGTCGACCTGCTCCTCCATGTCCGTGACCTCTTCGGGTCGCTCGTCGATGAGCAGCACGATGAGATGCACGTCGGGCTCGTTGATGGCGATCGAGTTGGCGATCTCCTGAAGGATCGTGGTCTTGCCCGCTTTAGGGGGGGACACGATCAGGCCTCGCTGGCCTTTCCCGATCGGGGCGATCAGGTCGATGACGCGCATGGAGAGACTTCCCCGCTCGCCGGGCACTTCGAGCCTCAGTCTCTCCTCGGGGTAGCGAGGCCGGAGATTCTCGAAACTTTCCCGATTCTTCGCATCCTCCGGGTCGAGGCCGTTCACGCCTTCGACCTTGAGAAGAGCGAGGTATCTCTCGCCACTCTTTGGGGGACGAACCTGTCCGCCGACCATGTCGCCGGTACGCAGATCGAAGCGCTTGATTTGCGACGGACTGACGTAGATGTCGTCGGGACCGTACAGATAGTTCCAGTCCTGCGAACGCAGGAAACCGTACCCTTCCGTGAGGATCTCGAGGACCCCTTCTCCGCGAAGAACCACCTCCGATTCGAGCAGGCCTTGCTCGATCTTGAAGATCAGATCTTGCTTGCGGAGGCCGGTGAAGTCGCTGATGTTCAACTCTTCCGCGAGGTCGTGTAGCTCCCCTGCGCTCTTGCTCTTTAGCTCTGCGATGTCCACGAGGGAGGGCTCCGATGAGTGTGGACTACAACTGCCGGGTGGGCCGGGGTACTGCGGCGTGGAAAAGAGGAATCGAGGGAGGGGTCGCGAATGCCTAGTCGGTGCCGGCTGAGGTATGTTCCCTCAACTCGGGGACCTGCCGGGCGTAGTAGACCTGGGGAAATTTGATGGGATTGAGGCCACGTTAATGGCTCTCAGAAAGGCGGTCAAGCCTGATCTGGATCTGTGGCTGCCTCTTTTGTCCGAGTACAAGCTGACCTCTCTTCCCCACGACATGCTGCTCGAGGGCACGCTCCGCGAGGATCTCACGGAGGCATCCCCGGAAGTACAGGCGATGCTTCAAGCGTGGCCGGCCTCCGCCCACTTGAAACACGAGGGCGACCGCACACAGGTCGCCCTGGTATACCACGCGACCGATGAACGAGGTCGGGGGCCGTGGGTCCACTTGGCGCTCTTCGCTGCCACGATGGTCACGACGTTGGCGGCTGGCGCTCTCATGGTCGGAGTCGATCCGCTCGCCACGCACGTCTTCCGCTTGGGCGAGATGGAGATCCCATACCCGACCCGTGTCAACTTGACCGAGCTCGTGCTGGGGGCGTCGTTTGCGCTCCCGTTCATGGGCGTGCTGCTCGCGCACGAGATGGGGCACTACGTTGCCGCTAGAGTGAACCGGGTCCGCGCGACGCTACCGTACTTCATCCCGTTCCCGCCGTACTTCTCGATCATCGGGACCGTGGGCGCGTTCATCCGCCTCAAGGGGCCCACCATCCGGCGAGCGATCCTCTTCGATGTCGGGGCGGCGGGCCCGTTGGTGAGCTTTGCGCTGTCGTTACCCCTGCTCGCCATCGGACTGGCGCTCTCTCAGGTCGCACCAGGTCGCGCCACCATGGAGACCCCGTTCGTGATCCAGTTCGCCGGTCAGCCGTTGTGGCTCGGGAACGGCGCGATCATCCACGTGCTCGCGACCTGGCTCGCACCCGGCGTGCTGGGCGAGACTCCGATCCTTCTGCACCCCCTCGCGTTCGCGGGTTGGCTGGGCTTGTTCGTGACTGCGTTGAACCTGCTCCCGTTCGGACAACTCGACGGTGGGCACATCGTGTACGCGCTCCTACCCAAGTATCAGGGGAAGGCGGCGCGCCTCTTCATGGTCGCCCTGTTCCCGCTCGGCTTTCTTTGGTGGGGTTGGTGGGCATGGGTGTTGCTGATCGTAGTGCTGCACCGGGGCCGAATAGACCACCCCACAGTAGTGCAACCGGAAGAGAGTATTGGACGTGCGCGCAGGAGCTTGGGGTGGCTGCTGGTCGCGATATTTTTCCTGACTTTTGTTCCAGTACCGCTGAACATTTAGCGGAAAAGTCCAGAACGGACATTCTGCGAGACCGTTCCCGGCGTTACGCTTCAGCCGAAGTGACGAATCGAAAACTTGACATTTGCTTGTCGCCGAGGAAACATTCGTTTACGAATTTCATGGAAACCCACCTCTGCAGAGGAGTCGGGTTGGCGCGTCACAATCGCGGGGGTAGGGGAGCCGACCAGCGGGGCTTCGAGTACGACGTGAGTTACCAGCCGGATTGGCTGAAACTGGTGAAGGTCACACGCCAGCTCGAAACCGGTCGACAGTCGACGAAGACCCTCTTCCGGAATCCGGTGAATGGGCCTCGGGCCGAGCTTGGCGATCGCGTCCGCACGCGGATCACCTCGCGTGACCAGGCGTTGGATTTCGAGGTGGTGCTGACGGACCCGAGGGCCGCGGTGAAGCGGATTCGCATCTCGTACGCGCTACCCGATGGCCACGGCAGGGAAGAGGAGGTGGAGTTCACGCTCGAGAGCGAGGACGCTCCCGGCGGGTAGGACTCACCCTCCCCATGCCCTACCTGGTTCACCCGATCCGGGCCGTCGGACGCACGACGCTGCGTACCGTCGCCGCCGTTGGACGGGCGGGGTATCTCGCCGTTGACGCCGCCCGGGCGCTTCGCAAGGGATCGCTGTGGGCGCCGCACCTACTTGGGCAGATGGCGAAGATCGGAGTCGACTCGGTCCCGATCGCGCTCTTTGTCGCCTTGTTCACAGGCGTTGTACTCGCGCTGCAGGCCTCGTACACGTTCACGGGTGCCGTTCCGCTGTACTTCGTAGGCGGGCTCGTAAGCAAGACCATGTTGTTGGAACTCGGGCCGGTCCTCACGGGGCTGGCGCTCTCGGGGAGAGTGGGTGCGAACATCGCTGCGGAGGTCGGCGCGATGCGGGTCACCGAGCAGATCGATGCTTTGGAGACCCTGGCGTACGATCCCGTGGCCTACCTGGTCGTTCCGCGTGTCATCGCGGGTGCGATCATGTTCCCGGTCGTCGTGATCTTGGCGGACGCGCTGGGGATCGCGGCAGGGCTGGGCACCGCCATGGTCAGCCTCGACATGTCCTCGTTCGAATTCTTGAAGGGGGTTCGTCTCTTCTTCACGCCCTGGGACGTCTGGTTCTCGGTCATCAAGTCGGTCAGCTTCGGCGTGACCGTCACGTCGGTGGGGTGTTTCTTCGGCTTCCACACGACTGGCGGGGCCGAGGGCGTGGGCCGCGCGACCACACGGGCAGTCGTGGTGTCGACCATGATCATTCTGGCTCTGGACGCCTTCTGGGCGGCGACGCTCTTACAATGAGCATCGAGATGTTCGATGTCGAAAAGGCGTTCGGCACGAAGCAGGTCTTGAAGGGCTTCACGCTCACGATCAACGAAGGTGAGACGCTTTCCATCATCGGCGGTTCGGGTTCGGGCAAGTCTGTCGCGCTCAAACACATCGTCGGCCTTCTGCGCCCGGATCGCGGTGAGGTATATGTCGATGATGAGAACGTCAGCCGTCTCGATCAGGAGTCGCTGTACGGGCTGCGCCGGAACGTGGGGTTCGTGTTCCAGGCCGCGGCGCTCTTTGATTCGATGACGATCGCGGAGAACGTGGGCATGGGCCTGAGGCGAGTGCGGGACACGAGCGACGAGGATATCGACCAGCGTGTGGCAGAGTGTTTGCATTTGGTCGACCTTGAGGGATATGAACAGAGGCTCCCGTCCGAGCTGTCCGGGGGACAGAGGAAGCGAGCCGGCTTCGCTCGTGCCATCGCCACGCGACCCAAGTACATGCTCTACGACGAGCCGACGACGGGTCTCGACCCCGTGACCACGGCAGTGATCGATGAGCTGATCGTGCGCATGTCGGATGAACTCGGAGTGACCGGGGTAGTGATCACTCATGACATGAAGAGCGCTTTCCGAATCTCTGACCGCGTCGCGATGCTCTACGATGGAGGTATCCGTTTTGAAGGCACACCTGATGAGCTACGGATGTGTGAGGACCCCGTCGTGAAGGGGTTCATCGAGGGCAGGCCAAAGCTGATGGGACTCGCGCCATGAGCCCCGGCCGCGAGTTGCTCGTCGGCTTGGTGATCATCGTCTCGGGCTTGACCGCGGTGCTTGGCACGCTGTGGCTCAAGGGCACGAATTTCGGGCGACCGCAGATCGAGGTAAGCGTGCTGCTTCGGGGAGTGGGCCAGCTCAATGAGGGGAACGCCGTCAAATATCTCGGCGTCCGGATCGGGCGCGTCGACGACATCACCGTCGACGGTATAGCGGTCCGCGTCTCCCTCTTGCTCGACCAGGACATGGTATTGCCGCCCGATCCGGCGGTGGTTCTCGGACCTGAGTCCCTGTTCGGGGATTGGCAAGCCGAAATCGTGAGCAGGGTGGAGTACCCGCGCTTCCCATTCTACGACGTCCCGGAGGGTGAAAGCCCGAACGTGCTCGGGGGGTACGCGCTGCCTGAGCTTTCCCATCTGTCGGCGTCGGCCGATCTAATCTCGGAAAACCTCGCCGACCTCACAGACCGGCTCGGACTCGCGTTCAACGATTCGACCGCGGCCGCGTTTGCCTCGGCGATCGCGAATCTGGATACGATCAGCCTCGAGATCCGGGCTTTGGTCGTGCAGCAGTCTGCGATCGCGAGGAGCGTCACCGCGAGCGCGGACACAGCGCTGTTCGAGATCGAGCGAGCAGCCACTGTGGCGCGCCGCTCCTTCGAACGCATCGAATCGATTCTCACCGACGCGCAGATCGACACGATCGTCGCGAACGTGCGAGTCGCATCCACTGGGATTCAGGAAATTGTCACGAATCTCGCAGAGTCGACCGGCGGCATCGCGGCCACGATCGAACGCGCCGACTCCACGTTCGCCCGTCTCGATCGGATTTCGGCTCGGATCGAGTCCGGCCAAGGCGCGCTCGGTCGTCTGCTGGTCGACAGCACCCTCGCGATTCGCGCCGAGGACGTGCTCGCTCAGATCGACCTGCTCTTGCAGGACCTGCGTGAGAACCCGCGCAAGTATGTTCGGCTCTCGATCTTCTGACTTCCTACGTGTCGACGAGTCGGCCGATCAGGGTCGAGAAGAGCGCGGGGGGAGTAGTCCTGCGAGAGATCGGGGGTGTGACACATGCCCTTGTGATCCGAGATCCGTACCGGAACTGGGGCTTGCCCAAGGGCCACCTCGAGGACAACGAGACCTCAGCCGGGGCGGCGCTTCGCGAGGTGGCGGAAGAGACCGGCCTCGAGGACCTCCGGCTGGGTCCCGAGCTCGTCACCATCGACTGGCACTTTCACGCCCAGGGCGTCCACATCCACAAGTTCACCACGTTCTATCTGATGTATTCGGATGTAGGCGACCCCATCCCCGAGAAAGCCGAAGGGATCTCGGACTGCCTGTGGATCCCACTCGCGGAGGCGGACAAGAAGATCACCTACGACAACGCTGGCGAGGTGATGAAGGTCGCTCAGCAAGTGGTCTCTGAGGGCTTCGAGAGCAAATGAGCGACAGCACGCAGCTCACCGTCTGGCGCGCTGTCGAGGCGGTGGCTTCTTCTTCGGTTTCGCCGGCTTGCTGATCGGCGTCCCCATCGCCGCCGGTCTCGAGCTGCTGGTCGTTCGCGGTCTCGCGCGATACCAGACCTCCGATTTGTATCGCGGCGGGGGTGTCACGACCCGGACCTGAGGACCGTTGGACCGGCTTTGTCGCACGGTTACACTAAGTGGCTGTTGAAGAAGCAGCGCGGGTCGCGTGCGGACAACAGCCTTCCAGTGACCTCATGGCAAACGAAATCCGGGACATTACCATCGTCGGAGGGGGCCCTACCGGGCTCTTCGCCGCGTTCTATGCGGGCATGCGCGGCTCCTCGTGCCGGATCATCGACTCGCTTCCCGAGCTGGGTGGTCAGCTCACCGCGTTGTATCCCGAGAAGTACATTTTCGACGTCGGCGGTTATCCGAAAGTGCTCGCGAAGGACCTCGTGAAGAACCAGGTCGAGCAGGCGCTCCAGTTCGATCCCGAGGTGGTTCTCGACGAACAGGTGCAGGAGGTCGTCCGGAAGGAAGACCACTTCGAGATGCGGTGCGTCCATGGCACGTACCTGACGCGGAGTATCGTGATCACGGGCGGGAAGGGCGCCTTTGAACCGATGCCGCTCAAGTGCCCCGGCTATGAAGAGCTGATGCACAGAGGTGTCGAATATTCGGTCAGAGACCCAGAGGCGTTTCGCGACAAGAATGTCGTGGTTGTCGGCGGTGGGGACACCGCGCTCGACTTCGTGCTCATGCTCAAGGGCGTGGCGAAGACGATGGCGCTGGTGCACCGCCGCGACGGTTGGCGCGCGCACGCAGCCTCGGTCCAGCAACTGGAAGCCGCCGCGGCAGCGGGCGAGGTCGACCTGCACACCTTCCACGAGGTTCGGGAGATCCACGGCACCGACGTCGTCGAGAAGCTTACCATCTTCGACAACCGCACCGACGAGGACGTGAGCCTGGACTGCGACTGCGTGCTCTCCTGCCTGGGCTTCAAACCCGACCTCGGTCCCATCAAGGCCTGGGGGCTCGAGGTCGAGAAGAATCGCATCAAGGTCGACCAGCTCATGGCGACCAACCTTACGGGTGTCTTCGCCGCTGGGGACGTGGTCGACTACGAGGGGAAACTCGATCTCATCGCTACGGGTTACGCCGAAGCCGCGATCGCCGTGAACAATGCCGTTCACTATGTGGACCCGACTGCACGCGTAAACCCGGGCCACTCCACCAATATGAAAGTCTTCAAACAGTAAGAGCACTATGACCGACATCGAAGTCCGGGCACGGGAGACCGTCGTCGTCATCGGATCCGGACCGGCTGCCTGGACCGCCGCGATCTATGCCGCACGTGCCCAGATGGAGCCGTTCGTCTTCGAAGGCGCGGGCAGCCGCACCATGATTCCTGGCGGCCAGCTCATGTTCACGACCGAGGTCGAGAACTACCCGGGGTTCAAGGAAAGCGTGATGGGTCCGGACCTCATGTTGGAGATGAGGGACCAGGCATTGCGCTTCGGGACCCGGTCGGTCTGGGAAGACATCGTCGAAGTCGACTTCGATCAGTATCCGTTCCGGCTCGTGTCCAGCACCGGCACGGAGGTTCTTGCCGACTCGGTCATCCTCGCGACGGGCGCGAACGCCAAGTGGCTCGGCGACCCGAACGAGGAACGACTAGCGCAGTCCGGCGGTGGCGTGAGCGCATGCGCGGTCTGTGACGGTGCGCTACCCCACTTCCGCGATCAGAAGCTCGCGGTAATCGGTGGTGGGGACTCGGCGATGGAGGACGCGTTGTACCTCACCAAGTTCGCCGAGGAGGTCGTGATCGTGCACCGGCGCGACGAGTTCCGAGCCTCGAAGATCATGGCTGAACGCGCGCTCGCGGATTCCAAGATTCGTGTCGAGTGGAACAAGGTGGTCACTGACGTCGTCGGCGAAGAGACCGTCACGAGCCTCAAGCTGGAGGACACCGTGACTGGCGAAGTGAGCGAGATCGAGGTCGGAGGGCTCTTCGTGGCGATCGGCCACACGCCGAACAGCGCGTTCCTCGCGGACGCCGTGAAGCTCAAGGACAACGGGTACGTTGAGACGCCGGTCCCGTGGCGGACGCAGACATCCGTGCCCGGCGTCTTCGCGGCTGGCGACGTGATGGACGATTTCTACCGTCAGGCGGTTACGGCCGCTGGCACAGGCTGTATGGCGGCTCTCGAGGCCGAGCGTTGGCTCGCGCACGGCGGTGGCAGTCTGTGAGCGATTACTTTAGCAGCCCGTGGTAGAAGTACAGCGGGCCGCGTTATGGTGCCACGGCTCCAGATCCTAGGCGGGGCGACGACGCCATAGCCGTCGCTACGGCTAGGAGCCCCAACGACGGAGATGGGGCCGTGCCACCGTAACCCACACACTGTTCAGTCCTTGCATACATGGTGCTGGGCGCAGGGGGGTCGCGGCCCACTAGGTCGTCTCTCCTCCTCGCCGTAGCTACGGCTACGACTCGTCGTCCTTCCTACTATTGAACTCGCGAGACCCCTGCGCGCGGCCCACTGTACTTCTACCACGGGCTGCTAGGGAGGCCCCGCGGGGCCGAGCAGCCGCCCGCCGTCTACGGCTAGGATTTGGCCTGTGACGAATTCTGCTCCAGCGAAGAAGAGCACGGCCTGAGCTACGTCGTCGGGTGAGCCGACCCGCTGCAGCGGGGCGATCTGCGTCAGAGCGTGCCACCGTTCCGGGGCCCAGTCGTCCGGTGGCAGCACCGCTCCGGGAGCTATCCCGTTCACGCGGATCTCGGGGGCGAGCGCACGCGCCTGTATACGTGTCAGGTGCGCCAGCGCCGCCTTTGCGACGGAGTGCGCGGGGTAGTCGGTCCATGGTTGAAACGCGGACAGGTCGACGATGTTCACCACGTTCCCGCGCGCCGCGCGCAAGAGGTCGGCCGCGGCGCGCACGACCAAGTGTGGAGCGCGCGCATTGAGGCTCATCACCGTGTCCCACGCTTCCGCATCCACGTCGAGAAGAGCTCGCTCATCGAAACTCGCCGCCGAGTTCACGACGAGGTCGAGCCGGCCAAACGTGTCTCGCACCGCGTTGATCACGACGTCCGCGGCGGCCGGCACTCTGAGGTCCGCACGCACCGTCTCGCAGCGCCGCCCCAGAGACTCGACGGCCACTCGGGTCTCCTCCGCCGGCCCTGCCGACGAACGGTAGCTGATCACGACGTCGTACTCCGCGCCGGCCAGCGCCAACGTGATGGCTCGCCCCACGCGGACGGCTCCACCGGTCACCAGCGCGACGCGTTGCGGATTCTGGTCGGTCATGGCCACACTCATAGCCCTTCAGGCCGGGGGCCTGTCTTCATGCAGATACGAGGGAGGTCGAAATGCCCGACCTGACTGGCAAGGTCGCGATCGTTACGGGAAGCACTAAGGGTATCGGTCGGGCGATCGCGGAGCACCTGCTGGAGGCGGGCGCCTCGGTCATCGTAAACGCTCGTTCAGCGGCCGACGTCGAGGCCGTTGCGGATGCCCTTGGAGATCGTGCGCTAGGGATCGTCGCGGACATGGGTGACGCCAGCCAATGCCAGCGGCTCGTCGACGCGACCGTCGAGCACTTCGGCCGACTGGACATCCTCGTGAACAACGCAGGTTTCGGCATCTTCAAGTCGATCTCCGAGATGACCGTGGAGGAGTGGAAGCTCCAGGTCGATGTGAACCTCGGTGGTGTCTTCTATTGCTCAAAAGCGGCGCTACCTCACCTGAGCGCCACGAGCGACGGCTTCATCGTCACCATCGCATCGCTGGCGAGCCGGAATCCGTTCGCCGGCGGCACTGGTTACAACGCGAGCAAGTTCGGCGTGCTGGGCTTGACCGAGGCGATGATGCTCGACGTCCGGTACGACGATGTGCGCGTGAGTATCGTGATGCCGGGCAGCGTCGACAGCTACTTCAATGATCGCCAACAGGTGCCGGAGCGGACGTGGCGGCTGCATGTCGACGACTGTGCCGTGGCGGTCCTGCAGATCCTGTCGTATCCGAAGGAAGCTCACGTGAGTAGGATCGAGATGCGCCCGAGTCAGCCGAAGCGCGGGTAGGGAAGAGAGACTATTCACCCGCGTCCCCCCTGAGGTAGATTTCACATCAGTGGGGTAGGCCCGCCCCGTCTTTACCGCACCCAAAGACCCTCCAAGAGAGACGCGTCTCCCATGGCTGACGGATATCGGATCGAGGAGGACTCCCTCGGTGAAATACGGGTTCCTGAGGAGGCGCTCTACGGCGCCCAGACTCAGCGGGCGGTGGAGAACTTCCCCATCAGCGGTCAGCGTTTCGGGCGCCGCTTCATCGAAGCGCTCGGGCTCGTCAAGAAGTCCGCGGCGCAGACGAACCTGGAGCTCGGGTACCTGGACGCCGACATCGCGGATGCGATCGCCCAGGCGGCGGGAGAGGTCGCGGACGGCAAGTGGGACGACCAGTTCGTACTCGACATCTACCAGACCGGCTCGGGCACGTCGTCGAACATGAACGTCAACGAGGTCGTGGCTCACCGCGCAACCCAGATCCGCGGCGACAAGGTCCATCCGAACGATCATGTGAACTTCGGTCAGTCGTCCAACGATGTCATCCCGACCGCGATCCACGTGTCGGCACTCGTGGCGGTCGAGAAACAACTGCTTCCCGGACTCGAGCACCTGAGGTCCACGCTCGCCACGAAGGCCGACGAGTTCGACGGGGTGGTGAAGTCGGGTCGCACGCATCTCATGGACGCGACCCCGGTCCGCCTCGGCCAGGAGTTTCGGGGATACGCCACCCAGGTCGCGAAGGGCATCGAACGTGTGACGCGGGCTTCCGCTGAGCTCGAGGAGCTGGCGCTCGGCGGAACCGCGACCGGGACAGGGATCAACACGCACGAGGACTTCGCTAGGAAGACGATCGCCCGCATTTCAGAGGCTACGGGCATCTCGTTCCGAGAGGCAAGCGACCACTTCGAGGCCCAGGCCGCGAAAGATGCCGCGGTCAGCACTGCGGGTGCGCTGAACACTGTCGCGACGAGTCTCATGAAGATCGCGGATGACATCCGGTGGCTCGGCTCGGGCCCCACGTCGGGGATCCACGAGATCAAGCTGCCTGCGATCCAGCCGGGCTCGTCGATCATGCCGGGAAAAGTCAACCCGGTCATGTCTGAGGCGATGATGATGGTCTGCGCACGCGTGATGGGGAATCACACGACCATTACCGTGGCGGGAAGCCGAGGGAACTTCGAGTTGAACGTGATGATGCCGGTACTCGCGCAAGCCTTGCTCGAGTCGATCACCCTGCTGGCGAACGTCGCCACCGCGTTCGCCGACAAGTGCGTCGCTGGCATCGAGGTGAACACCGAGCGGGCGAAGGAGCTACTCGAAAAGAACCCGTCGATCGCCACGGCGCTCAACCCGTACATCGGTTATGACGCGGCGTCTGTGGTCGCGAAGGAGTCGGCGGAGCGTGGCGTGAGTGTGCGGCAGGTGGTCGCCGAGAAGGGGCTCTTGCCGGACGATCAGATCGACGAAGCTTTGGACGTGCGAGGGATGACTGAGCCGGGGTTGCCTGGCTAGGACGCTTGGGGGGTCGCGGTGTGCGCTCCCCACTTCGCTCAGGGATCGCTTTCCCTTCCTTCCTTTTCCCGGCCGCGATCCAATGTCGCTGCGTGGGAAGCGCACACCGCGACCCCACCTTTGTTGGCCCTCGAGCGTGTCTTTTTCTGCCAAATTCGTCGCGAGGGCACAATTGCTGTCACCATTAACGGACAGTTCGGTCGAAATGGCAGGGAGCGATCAGCACGTCGGTTTCCTTTTCTACGAGCGCATCGTGTTGATGTAGAGGCGGTTGCACGAATCGCGACGACTTGCGGGCTCCCTTCGTGACTCGAACGGCACGGGGCTTGCCTTAGACTGGGCGTGGCATGGGGCCGCTGATACGAGACAAGGGAGTGGGTCGATGATTTATTCACGCAACCAACTGAAGCTGGGAGACCGCGTCGGGCTGTTCGGCCCGTCCGTTGTTGTCGTCTTGGCTCTGATTGCCATCGTAATGTTGGTGCGCGACGCGATGGGCTAGATAGATCGGTGGGGTTCCTGTACTGACCGCCACCCAACAGAAGCGCCACTAGATGAGGCCGGTCCGCTGATGCGGACCGGCCTTGAATCGTTTCGGGGGGTAGCCAAAGGGCTAGGCGCGGAATGATATGATGTCTCCCGCATACAAAAAAAACGAGTGACGATAGGTGCAAGCACCTACCGCCACTCTTGGCACGCCGCCCCAAGGGCGTGAGGAGACCTCGGGCACGGGCACCAAGCCGGGTTTGCCGATGTGACTGACGTCCCCGGCCCTTGTCTAGGTCGTCACTTGACTGTCCAGGCGTAAGACCATCTCCGGCGGCACTTCAGCGAGCGACACACCACCGCGGGGGATCACTCTCGTGCATGTGCCGTCCAGATAGATGGGATAGGCCCAGTGCTGGTATTGGATGACCTGGATAAGCTCTGGCTCATTCGGGTCTTTCGGTGGGGGCACGGGCTGAGTCATGGCACGCCAGACCCGATCCATGAGGGTCATGCGTTCCGAAACGGAGTCCGCCCACATCGCGAGCCTGACACGCGTGCGCTCGTCGAGCCTGAGGGGGCGGAAGATGCGGCGATGACCGGGGAAGCTGTGGGACAGAAGGAAGGAGAGAGCTTCAGCTTCAGGCAGGGGTTCGACCGCGTGGTCGTGGTCCCCGGGTGTCCGGACCCTCCGCCCGTCACTCAAATCGATATATCCATCGGCCGCTACGCGCATCAGGGCCTCCTGCGTCTTTCTAGATTGAGAGCGTTACCGTCGGCGCTGGTCATAGCGGCAGTTCAAGTCCCGTGCCGACGTGCCTAGATAGTTTCAAGGTCTTGGGACAGGCCCGTAACGTGTTGACACAGAACGAGTTGTCAGGGCAAGCGTGATCTCGGAGCCGAGTTGCACCGACCTTGGAGCGGAGATCCTGTTCCCCCTGGGGCAAACTTTGCAGAGCTTGGGGCCATGCCGACGAGAAACGATCCGGGGCCACTCGACGAACTGGGGGCGCACGTTTCGGCCGGGGGAGGCGTGCACAACGCCCCTGCGCGTGCCGCGGAGATCGGCGCTTCAAGCCTCCAGATCTTCACCAAGCAGCCCAGTCGCTGGGCAGAGCCCAAGATCGAGCCCGGAACCATCGCGGCGTTCAACGCGGCACGCGAAGAGCACGGAATCCGGGTCGCCGTAGCCCATGACTCATACTTGATCAACCTATCCTCGCCGGATCGGCGATTGTGGCGCATGTCCCAGCGTTGTTTTCAGGGGGAGCTCGAACGGTGCTGTGCGCTGGGGCTCGACTTCGTGGTCACCCACCCCGGCAACGCGACCGACGGGGACCTCGAGGCGGGCCTGGAGCGTAACGCGGCCGGGGTGACGGAGTCGCTCGAGGCGATCGAGGGCCCGACCCGCGTACTGCTCGAGCTGACCGCCGGCACCGGCACGACTGTCGGCGCGACGTTCGAGAACCTCCGGTCGATCCTCGAGCAGATCCCGGAGGAGCAGCGTCATCGGGTGGGTGTCTGTTTCGACACGTGCCACGCCTATTCGGCAGGCTACGATCTGGTAGGCGACTACGACGAGGTGTGGACGACGTTCGACGAGATCATCGGACTGGACCGGCTGGGGCTGATCCACCTCAACGACTCCAAGCACCCGTTCGATTCCCGCAAGGACCGCCACGAAACCATCGGGAAAGGGACGCTCGGCGCCGAGCCGTTCCGTCGGCTCATGCTCGACGGGCGCCTGGCGAATGTGCCGAAGGTGTTGGAGACCCCAAAGGGGGAGGACGGCGTGGCCGCGGACATCGCGAACCTGGAGCTGTTGAGGAGCTTCCGGACTCCCTAGGCGTGTGGGCTCAGGATGTCGCTCCGTCCCCGCCCAGACTCCGCACTACGATCTTCTCGTGGGGGCGAACGCCGAGTAGTGGCCGCAGCGCCACTGAGACCAGGAGCACGGCCCCGAACACGCACACGAGGAGCGGGCCCGTCGGGAGGTCCCATACGAAGGAAGCGCCGATGCCTGCCACGATCGCGAAGGTCCCCGCCCCCCAGGCGATGAAGAGCGCCTTCATGAAGCGGTTCGTGTACAGGAACGCGATCACGGCCGGAATCACCAGCGAACTGAAGACCATCAGCACGCCCGCGACCTCGACCGCGAATGAGATCACGACGCCGAGCGACACATAGAACAGGAAGTCCCAGAGCTTCACGCGGTCCGCGTGGTCCGAGTGGAACGATGCTCGGAGCAGCTGTTTCCGAAACACGAAGTGGAAGGCGCCGACGCCGACGTACACCGCTGCCATCCGCGCGATCGTCGGCCAGTCGACCCAGATGAGTGTACCGGTCAGCGTCTCCCGGACGTGTTCGGCACCCTCAGCGCTCAGCCCGGCGAGCAGAATCACCGCGGCCGACGCGACGACGAAGGTGATCCCGATGATAGACTCCTGAGGTACCGGCGAGTTCTCCATCCTCGTGAAGGAGAAGATCAGCGCGCCGACGAGCGTGAAAGCGAGGGCGAACAGCAGCGAGGTGGTCGTACCCATCTCGATGCCCATCAGAAGGGCCACGGTCGTGCCGAGCGCCGCGATCTGCGCGAATGCCAGGTCCACGAAGATCACCTCACGGGCGATCACGTGGAGCCCGAGGTAGGCATGGATCGAGAGGATCACGAGTGCCGCCACGATGGCCGGAATCATCAAGTCGAGCATCTCTGTACCGGCCAGGGATCAGTTGCCAGCGAATGCCTGGGCGAGCCCGTCCACCCAGGTATCCACGAGGGAGAAGTAGTCGTCTACGCCCGGCATGGCGCCGGTGGACATCGGTACGCGGACGACGGTCGCACCCCCGCGCTCCGCGACCATCGACACCTTGCGTTCGTCGAAGTACGACGCGGCCAGGAGCACCTGTAGCCCCTCACCCCTCATCCGCTCGATGAGTCGGCTCACGTGCCTCGGCGTCGGCGGAATGCCGGGCTTGGCTTCGACGTACTCGGCGCAGGTGACACCGAAGCGGTCTTCCAGGTAAGCCCAGTTCTTGTGATAGCAAATCAACTGGCCGCCCCGGAACGGCTCTGCGAGTCCGAGCCATCCTCCCAGCTCCTCGATCAGGGACTTGCCCTCGAATTCGTTCGTCTCGAGGAAGTCGTGGAGCGTGCCGCCGTTCGCCATCTGCTCCAGTGTCTCTCCCCCGAGCAAGTCGACCAGGCGGTCGCCGAAGAGGCGGCGGTGGATCTTGTCGGCGAAGCTCGCGAGCCCAGCGTCGAACCGCCCGGCCCGATCCGGCGCCACGCGCTTCAGCCCGGTGGTGATGTTTCGCGCGACCTGGAGCGCGCGGAGCGGGTCGGTCGTGATGTGCGGGTTCCCGAAGGCGTGCACGTCTCCCGCACTCCGGTCCGCCGCGACGGGGATGTCGAGGAGCTTGATCCCCGTGTACGCGGTGACGTAGCCCCTACCTCCCTCGAGGACATCTGTGTTGTGCGCGCGATCCAGGAGCGCGGGCACCCACAGCTCGAGATCCAGCCCGGTCGTGACGAACATGTCGGCGCGCCGCAGGCTCAGCGCGAAGCTTGGCTT
This sequence comes from Gemmatimonadota bacterium, assembly GCA_022560615.1. Taxonomy (NCBI): domain Bacteria; kingdom Pseudomonadati; phylum Gemmatimonadota; species Gemmatimonadota bacterium. The sequence continues at coordinate 55,112 of JADFSR010000020.1, read as the reverse complement.
TGGGCGCACGAAATGAGCGTCTTCGTTGGGGTGCGCGATCGAAGTGACCTCGACTTCATCGCCCGCGATCTCCCGCACCAGGGAGGCGTAGACGGGCAGGGTCGCGACGACCTTCAGGGGTGCGCGCAGCTGGACGGGGTCGCCTGAGGGCCCGGTGCCGGATAGGACCAGCACACTCAGTAGGACAGTCTTGATCGTCATCGTATTCTCCCAGACCGGCGTCGAAGCCGATCGTTATCGTGCCTAGTAGCTCTCGTGCTTGTGAGGGCCCATCGCGAACGTCACCTGAAGCAGCAGACGTCCCTCCTGAGAGTCCATGAAGCTCCTACCCATGAGATCGTACTCCATGCGGAGACGGACGAACTCGCTTTGCCACCATGTGAGTGTGGGTGAGAACAGCCATGCCGACTGATCCGTGTCCTGGGGGTTCTCGGTCCAGTCGAAGCGGGCGCCGGCGAGCCAACTCTGATTCAGCCGTATCTCCGAGATGCTCCAGAGACCGGTCGCGCGGCCACCCGAAATCCGAGGGTCGTGAGGGTCGTCCACCTGCGGCTGGATATCATCCCGAGCGGCGACGAGGCCGTCCAATACCATGACGCCGCCTCGCAACGTGAATCCGCGGTACTTGGAACGGGCCGGGGGTCTCCACGTGAGTGCGGCCTCGGCGGCGTATAAAGTGCGGTCCGCCGTGACGGTTTCGTCCTCGTAGCCGCCCGAAACCCAGTTCAGGGAGAGGTCCAGGTCGGTCGACTCGGAAAAGTTCCAGAAGGCGTTGAAGTTCCCGAGGACCGAGACCCCGCTCGCCTGGCCATAGAGGCTCTCGGTTTCCTTGCGCGCAATCTCCCACGTCGTCTCATACGTGCCCGATCCACCGCCGATGGGGAGCAGCCAATGAAGGGACACCCCCGTCGCCCCCAACGGTTCGTGTCCCAGGAACGCGATGTGGGGAAGCGAACGCGATTGGAGGGGGAGCGCGTGCTGATGCCAACGGTTCAGTTGGCCGAGCTGCTGAAAGAACCGGCCCATTTTGAGGCCGAAGCCCCCGGGCAGTCCTACCCACTCCACGTACCCCTCTTCGGGGACGAGGCTGCTCGTTTCTTCCTCCTCTTCGCCCGTTTCGAAGGGCGTGAGCTCTCCTCCTGGTTGATCGCGCACGAGGAAGATCTTCGCGCGCGAGAAGGGGTCGAGATTCGACACGATGGCGATCTCGAACGCCCTCATGAAGAAGTTGTCTTCTCCTCTCGCGTCCTTGTTCAGGTGCACGAACCCGTCGGTGTTCACGCTGATCTCGGGATTGAACAGCTGCAGCGACCGCTGACGCCCGACGAAGTCCTGCTCCTCGGGCTCGGTGGTCGGTGCTGGCGCTCCACTGGCCGCCGCCGCGGCCTGGGCGGCGGCTCGAAGCTGGGCGAGCGCGTCCTCAGCTTCTTCGGGCTCCTCCGCGTCACGAATGCGGGCGACTTCCAGGCTGAGGCTGTCCACCAACGCAGCCAGCCGCGCCAGCTCCAACCTCAACGAGTCGGTCGCTTCCTGCGCGACCGCGGGTTCCGGCTGCGCGAGGGTCGGGGCGATCGTCAGGAGTACGCCCCACACCACGTGGCGGGCTCCCTTCCAACGGGTGTTCACGATTGTAGTGCTCTCCCTATCCCTGGATACTGACGAGTACGAGACCGGTCGGTCGCGTACGGGCGGCCGCGGTGCGGCCTGGTGCGGCTCGTCAGGCCAAGGGGGGAGCGCGCGAGGGATGTCCGTATGTGAAAATGGCGTGGACCGCAGCCGGAGCCTCTATGGGCGCGGTCACACCGAAGACCTCTTGAGCATGGTCGACCAGCGTGGGTGCCGCGGCAAGAGAGAGGTTCGCTCCGACCTGAGTACAGACGGTGTGGTCGTGCGGACGTGGGCAGCGGGCCGGATCGTGCTCGCTCTCGATCGCGGGCTCGTGCGCGAATTCGGCGCGCTCGAGCGCTGGAACGGCGACGCTGAGTGTGAGCAGCAGCGCCGAGAGCCAGACCGAGATGGTCTTCCGGATCACCTTGCCTCTCGCTTCATAGGACGTTCAGGCTTAACACGGGCCCCTGCGCATGTCAATGAAATCCGCGACCCGTCCTTCTCAACACCGTCTACCCTGGAGGGCTGCCCGACGTTGCACGCCGCGGGCTCGATGCAAGCGGCGCTGGTCCTGTCCTCCAGCGCTCTCTATATTTCTGTTGCGCATCGGGGGGCATATGAATTGAGCCAACGCACCGAAGCCGGGACTGACTCTCGAGTCGGCCGCTAGGCCCCCCAAGAGGGGAAAGCGAAGTACCCGAGGAGGTCGCCAGTAGTTATCCCGGGCTTCAATCCTCCCCCTCCGATGTGCACGAGAGGGCCGGCGTCTAACCGCTCCCGAGCGGCCAAGGCGTCGGCCCTCTCGCTCCTTCGGCATCAGCGGACGCGAGGACACACTCATGCCCGTAGTGCGAGCCACCCGCCGCGTGCACTTCAGCGCTGCACACCGCCTGTTCAGGTCCGACTGGTCCGATGAACGGAACGCGGAGGTGTTCGGCGATTGCTCGAACCCGAGCTGGCACGGGCACAACTACGAGCTGGAGGTCACTGTCGAGGGACGCGTCGACGCCGAGACAGGGTTCGTCATGGATCTGAAGCGTCTCAAGGACGTGTTGGAGGCTCGGGTCCTGTCGGATGTCGACCACCGGAACCTCAACAGCGAGGTCGAGTGGCTGTCGGGCGTGAACCCCACCGCCGAGAACCTCGCTGTAGCCGTCTGGCATCGCATCGTCCACGCCGTGCCCGAAGGCGTGAGGCTCGCCAAGGTGGTCATTCACGAAACACCCCGGAACTCCGCGGAGTACTTCGGGCCCGAGGAGGACGCCGGACCATGAGCGACACCATCGTGGAACCGTTGAGCAGCGTCGACTTGTCGGGAGCCTCCTTCGAGGACCTCGTGGCCGAGATGATTCGCCGACTGGGTGACGACCCCCAACGCGAGGGCATGCTCAAGACGCCGGCGCGCGTGGCGGAGTCCATGAGGTTCCTGACCAAGGGATACTTAGAGACGCCCGAGGAGATTATCGGGGATGCGCTCTTCGAAGAGTGCCATCGCAATATGGTGTTGGTGAAGGACATCGAGGTCTATTCGCTGTGCGAGCATCATATGCTTCCGTTCTTCGGCAAGGCTCACGTCGCCTACATTCCCGACGGGAGAATTCTGGGCATTTCGAAACTCGCGCGGCTCGTGGAAGTGTACGCGCGCCGGTTCCAGGTTCAGGAGCGGCTCACCGAGCAGGTCGCTCAGGCCGTCTGGGACACCGCAAAACCGCAGGGGGTCGGGGTCGTCGTCGAGGCGTATCACCTGTGCATGATGATGCGTGGTGTTCAGAAGCAGAATTCCAAGACGATTACCTCGGCCATGCGTGGCGTCTTCCTGGATGACCCGAGGACACGAGACGAATTCCTGCGGCTGACGACCAGCGTGCATCAGCCGCTGTGATGAGCGAAGCGGGCTGGTTCTCGGGACGCACCACCCTCGTGACCGGGGGCCTACCGATCGAACACTCATGACTGACTTCGCGTACACCGTCAGCGCCCAGGCGCATTACGACGCGGCCCACTTCCTTCGCAACTACGAGGGCAAGTGCAGTCGGCTGCACGGGCACAGATACGTCGTCGAAGCTGCGCTCCAGGCCACCGAGCTCGACGACTCCGGTATCGCGTTCGACTTCATCGACCTGAAGAAGGCGCTACGTGGCATCGCCGACGCGTTGGATCACGAGAACCTGAACGAGCTTCCGCAATTCCAGGACGTGGAGACGAGCGCCGAGAACCAGGCGAAGTACTTCTTCGAGGAATTGAGCCGGAGGCTTCCGGAACCGATGGCGAAGGGCCTACTCTACGCGCGCATCTGGGAGTCGCCGACCCAGTGGGCACAGTACGGGCCGGCCAGCGCGCCACTGCCGCCACCACAGAGTCCTTCGGGCTGAGTCTCGGGAGCCCAGCAGCCCGTGGTGGAAGTACAGCGGGCCGTGCCACCGTAACCCACATACTGTTCTGTCATGGCACACATGGTGTTGGGCGCAGGGGGGTCGCGGCCCTGGAGGTCGTTTCTCCTCCTCGGACCACCGCCTTCGGCGGCGGTACCCGAACAACTACGACTCGTCGTCGTGCCTACTCCAGGTCTCGCGAGACCGGGCACCCGCGCCGAAGGCGTGGGTCGCGCGGCCCACTGTACTTCCACCACGGGCTGCTAAGGTGCATCTCCTCCTCACCGATCGCCTGACATGCCCACGATGCGGGCCCGAGTTTGGGCTGATTCTGCTGGCGCACGAGTTGGCCGACCGTCTGGTGCAAGAAGGCGTCCTGGGCTGTCCGAACTGTCGAGACGGGTTCCCGATTCAGGCCGGTTTCGGTGACTTGCGTGCACCTCCCCGCCGGGGGCTGGAGGCAGGACTGGCCGGTGCGTTTGGCAGTCACGATGCGGCGGAGGCCGAACGGATCGCTGCGCTCATCGGCGTGGCGCGCGGGCCAGGCACCGTCGCGCTCGTCGGGGGCCTAGCAGGCCACGGCTCAGCGATCTCCTGTCTCACCGAGGATCTCCAGATCGTGGGAATCGACGCGGACCTGAGCGCCTGGCCGGCGGATCCGTCTTGGAGCCGCATCGTCTCGCGTCCGGGTATGCCCTTCTTCTCCCGGACCCTGCGAGGCGTCGGACTCGACGGTCGTCTAGGGAGACGCTGGATCGACGAAGCGGCCCGCGTCGTCGCACCGATGTCCCGGGTCGTGGTGACGGACGCCACCGGGGAGACTTGCGCGTGGCTCGAGGAGGCAGGCCTGAAGGTGATGGTGGATGAGGAGGAAACCGTTGTCGCGGCAAGGAGTTGAGCTGCTTTTCGGCGTTGCGCCTCTCCCCACCCAACTCCTACCTTCCGGCCTGCCCCAATCACATCACCGGCCTTCTGAATGGCGTTCTGGAATAAGCTCTTTGGCGGCGGCGAAGCACCGCGCGTCGACTACTACAACGAGGGCGTCGAGCTTCTCACGGACGGCAAGTTCCACGAGGCTCTGACCTCGTTCCGTCTGGCCTTGAAGGAGGCGCCAGGCGACGGCACCGTGCTCCAGCAGATCGCGATCTGCTACACCCGGATCGGCATGAACGAGGAAGCCGCCAAGACGTATCGGCACGTCCTGCAAAAGAACCCGGCTTCGGCCGGTGCACACTACGGGTTGGCCTTCCTCTTGCTTCGGGGCGAGGACCCCGAGAGCGCGATCGAGCACCTGGAAGCCTTCCTCGCTCAGGCTCCCAAGGATGGGGATGCGGAGGACCACGTCGGACACGCGCGATCGGCCCTGGCACAGTTGCGCGGGGAGGCTCACGAGCCATCGGCCGAGGCGCCGCCGCCCGATGAGCTCTTCTAACATCCGAAAGGTCCGGCTCCGGTGGGCCGGAGAAGGGCTCGTCTTCCGGGGAGGCGCGGATGGCGGCCCCGAGATGACCATGGACAGCGATGGCAACGAGGGTGCGTCGCCTACGCAGCAGTTGCTGTTGTCCCTTGCCGGGTGCATGGGGATCGATGTGGTCCTGATTCTGCAGAAGTCGCGGGTACCGCTCGAGGCGCTCGATGTCGAAGTCATTGGCGAGCGAGCCGACAGCGAACCACGCAGGTTCGTCGCGATCGAGTTGGTGTATCGCGTGAAGGGGCCCGGACCCGAGCACGAGCTTAAGCTGCAGCGGGCGATCGATTTGTCGCGGGACAAGTACTGCAGCGTGCTGCACTCCCTCCATCCCGATATCGCCTTCTCCATTCGAGTCGAGCGAGCCTGACCGCGCTGCGGAGCCATCGCATGACGACACTCACGTACGTAGCAAACGAGACCCCCGTCCCCGAGACGACGCTGACGCGTCTCTTCTTCGAGGCGGTCGACAAATACGGCGAAAAGACCGCGTTCGAGCGGCTGACGTCGGAGACCGAGCTGACCGGGATCGGTTATGGCGAGACGCGCCGCATCGTGAAGGGTGTGGCTGCCTCACTGGCGGAACAGGGGGTCGAACGTGGTGACCGCGCGGCGATCCTTTCCGAGAACCGCCCCAAGTGGGCGTTGGTCGACTACGGTTGTCTGTGTGCGGGGGTGATAGATGTTCCCATCTATGCGACGCTAGGCGTCCGTCAAGTCGCCTACCTGCTCGAGGACTCGGGAGCGAAGCTAGTCTTCGTTTCCACGCGGGAGCAGATGGAGAAGGCCCAGGAGGCCGCGGCGGAGTGCCCTCAGGAAATCCTGATCGTCGTGTTCGACACGATCGCGGATCTGCCCGCCGGAGTGATGTCGTGGGCCTCGTTCCTGGCAGCCGGCGCGGATCGGGCGAGTGCGTGGTCGGACGAGGACTTTCGGGCGAGCGCATTGGAGGCTCAGCCTGACGACGTCGCGACCGTCCTCTATACGTCCGGCACCACCGGGGATCCGAAAGGCGTGATGCTTACGCACAACAACGTCGGGTCGAACGTTGTCGCAGCGCGTATGATGCTCGAGGTCACCGACGCCGACAACACCATCAGCTTCCTGGCACTCTCTCACATCCTGCAGCGCATGGCGGACTACCTCTTCTTTTCGAACGGGTGCCGCCTGGCTTACCCGCGCTCGATGCAGACGTTGGTGGATGACATGAAGGTCGTCCGCCCAACCGTAGTCGTGTCAGTGCCGCGCATCTATGAGAAGATCTACAACGGTGTGATGGACGCGCGCGGAATGAAGAAGAAGCTCATCGACTGGGCCGTCGACGTCGCCGACCGTGCTACCGAGTTGAGCCTGGCCGGAAGGAAGCCACGTGGGCTGCTCGCGCTCCAGTACGGCCTCGCCGACAAGCTGGTTTTCTCGAAAGTAAAGAACGCGGTCGGCGGTCGCCTGCGCTTCTTCGTGAGCGGTGGCGGTCCGTTGGCGCCGACGCTGAACCGCTTCTTCAACTCTATCGGCATGCCGATTCTCGAGGGGTACGGCCTCACGGAGACGAGTCCCCTCACGAACATAAACTCGCTCGATGCCTTCCGGATCGGCACGGTAGGGAAGACCGTGCCGGGTACCGAGGTCAAGATTGGGGACGACGGCGAGATCTTCGTCCGAGGCCCCCAAGTCATGAAGGGTTATTATAAGAAGCCCGACGCCACGAACGAGGTCATCGATGCCGACGGCTGGTTCGCGACGGGCGACATCGGCGAGATCGACCCGGACGGTTTCCTCAAGATCACGGACCGGAAGAAGGACATCATCGTCACGGCCGGCGGCAAGAACGTGGCGCCACAGCCGATCGAGAACCTGCTCTCGACGAACCGGTTCGTGGAGCAAGTCGTCATGATCGGTGACCGTCGGCGGTACTGTTGTCTGCTCGTCGTGCCGGCCTTTGGTCCACTCGAGGCATGGGCGAGCGAGAACGGCGTTTCGTGGAGCGATCGGGCGGAGCTCGTGAGCTCGGCCGCGGTGCTAGGGCACATCGAGCGCGAGGTGTTCGGTATGCTCTCCGACCTGGCCTCGTTCGAGAGGCCTAAGAAAATTGCGCTTCTCGAAGAGGAGTTCACTATCGAAAACGGCTTCCTTACGCCCTCCCTGAAGGTCAAGAGAGGGGTTGTTCAAGAACGGCTCGACTCCCTGATCGACGAGCTGTACTCCGAAGAAGCGGCGGACGCCACCTCGTACTGATCAATGACTATAAAGCCTACCGATGTCGTAACCGTGATCATGACCGCGCCCGACGCCGAGACGGCAGAGACTCTTGCCCTGACTCTCGTGTCCGAGCGGCTGGCGGCGTGCGCCAGCGTGGTGCCCAACATCGTGTCGATGTACTGGTGGGATGGCGAGCTTCAGCGGGACGACGAGGCGATGGTGATTCTGAAGACTGTTCAGCAGCGAGCGCAAGCGCTCGAGGCGCGCGCGGTCGAGCTGCATCCATACGCTGTACCCGAGATACTCGTGGTCGCGGTCTCTGGGGGACACGCGCCGTACCTCGCCTGGGTCGCCAACGAGGTGGGGGCGTAATCGTGGCGAAGAAACCGCGGACCAGGAAGCCGAAGAAGCAGGCTGAACACGAGGTCGCGCAGACGGACATGCTCTCGGACATGCAAGCGCCGCACGAGGACGAGGACGGCGAGCCCGAGCAAGAGCCGGCCGAGGATGATTCCGAGGAGACTCCTGTGGAAGCTCCTGTGGAAGTTCCTGTGGAAAAGGACCTCGGAGTCGTCCTCGGCCAGCTCTCCGTCCGTCTCCGCCAGGAAGAGTCGGCCGCGTCCGAGCAGGCGCAGGCCGAGGACGACTTGGTCGCGGCAGAGCTGGAGACCGCTGAGGAGCCCGAGCGGAAACCCGAGCGGACTGAAGACGCCGTCCCGACCGACGAAGACGAGGCACGTGTTCCCGTCCCCTTCGAGATGGTGCCCGAGGAGGGTGTGGCCGTCCCGGCCGCCCCGGCGGGAGAGCGGCTCGGCCGAGCGAAGGACCTCGTGCGAGACGGTCGCATCGACGAGGCGATTGCGTTGTACAGCGACATCCTCGTCCAGAACCCGGCCAACCTGAAGGCGCGTAACAACCTGGGTGTGCTGTACGATGAGTTGGGCCGTCTGGAGCTCGCGCTCGAGCAATTCGAGGCGGCCGAGCTCATCGAACCCGAGAACGTCGAGCTCTTGAACAACTACGGCTCGGTGCTCGGGGCGATGGGCCGTTACGACGACGCGGAGGAGTTGCTGCGTCGCGCGCAGAGACTCGACCCCGAGGACGTCTCGGTTCGGGCGAGCATAGGCATTCTCCACTTCCGCCGTGGGGTGTATACCATGGCGGAGGAAGACCTCAGTTGGGTTTGTGAGCAGAACGACGCACATGGGCCGGCTTTCTACTATCGAGGCGAGGCGCTCAACCGCCTGGGTCGTTTCGATGAGGCGATGCAAGCGCTGGAACGTGCCACCGTGCTTCAACCCCAAAAAGCCAGGGCGTTCTACACGCTGGGCCACCTTTACGACCGCAAGCACATGGGTGAGGAAGCGACGCTCATGTACCGCCGGGCCCGGGAGTTGTCGCGGGGATGATCCAGGTCCTACTCGGTGCGCTCTACGAGCAGGAAACTGAGGGTATCCTCAGGCCGATCCGCTCCGACCTCGCGCCCGTGACGGCCGCGAGTCGTGACGTCGCCGAGGGCGCGGGCGAAACGATGAACGACAAGCTCGAGCAGATCGGCGCGATCCCGCTGGGCGGAGCGGTCATTACTCCGGCTGGAGGCCTGAGCGCGGACTTCGTGATCCATGCTGTGGTGTCCGAGCCGGACGAGCCGGAAACCCCTGCGTCCGTCCAGAAGGCGCTCAGGAATAGCCTTCGAAGAGCAGCCGATTGGGGACTCGAGTCGCTGGCGTTGCCGCCGCTCGGAACGGGGATTGGGCGGCTCGATGTGGAAGACTCTGCGCTGGCGATGCTGGAGATGCTCTTCTTCCACCTGGACGAGGGCCAACCCCCCCTCGACATGAGGATCGTCACCGGCTCGGAGTACGAGCGCCGCGTGTTCGAGCGGCTCGTGGCCGAGATGACGAGCCGGCGGAGCGCGCCGGAGTACTGACTCTCGGGTACCCGCTTGCGGTGGCGCCGTCCGCTACTCGTGCAGAAATTCCCTAACGCGTGCACTTCAGTACGCATTAGACTTCGTAGAGGGGGGTGGTTACCGGCGACTTGGAGGACTCCCGATGCGAAGACGGATCCTGGGTGGCGCGATTCTGCTGGTCTGGCTTGCCATGGTCGGTTGGCAGGTGCGTCGCGAATATTTCCAGCCGGAGCTCGCACGCCTCGCGGAGGCGGCTCTCTCGCTCGCGCCGGGGATCCATTTCTACACCTTGACGATGGGTGCCCGTACGGTCGGTCAGGCGAGTTCCCGCCTCGACACGGTGCCCGACGGTTTCGAGCTCGAGGATCTGATGGTCCTAGAGCTTCCCGCGCTGGGCCAGACCGGCGTGGCCGTTGCGCGCACCCGCGTGAAGCTGAGCCCTTCGCTCGTCATGGAGACGTTCGAATTTTCACTCGACAGCGACGTCGGACGCTTCGAGGCGTCCGGGATACTGCGCCCGGACACGACACTGGAGGTCACGATCGTTTCCGCAGGAAGCGAACAGCACCTGAGTTTTCGGTTGTCCCGCCCGCCGATCTTGTCGAATATCGTACCGATTCGCTTGGCGATGGGAGAGGGTTGGGAGGTTGGTGACCGGCACCGGCTTCAGGTGTTCGATCCGACGACTTTGAGCATGCGCACCGTCGAAGTGCGCGTGCTCGACTTCGACACACTCTTCGTGACCGACAGCGTGACGCTGGACGACGCCGGAAGGTGGTCTCCGGCGCACACGGACTCGATCCCGGCCTGGAAGATCGTAGAGGTCTTCGGCGGCATTCAAATCGAGAGTTGGGTCGACGAAGACGGGCGGATTCTCCGTTCTTCTAGCCCACTCGGATTCTCGATGGAGAAGACCGAGTACGAGTTGGCTAGGCAGGCTCAGGAAGACGCGAGGCTCACGGCCCTATCACCGATCGACGACGACGTGATCCTCTCCACTGCGGTCCGGAGCAACGTCGATCTCGAGAATGTCGAGGCATTCGAGGAGCTGCGCTTCCGACTCATCGGCGTGGATCTGTCCGGCTTCCAGTTGGACGGGGGGCGCCAGGAGCTTCGCGGTGACACACTCATCGTTCGGCGGGCGAATTGGGCCGCTCTCGACCCGGGCTACCGGCTGCCGTACAGCTTCATGGATCTTCGGGAGGTGCTCGAGCCCGAGCCCCTCATCCAAAGCGACGATCCGCGAATCGTGGAGCATGCACGGAGAATCACCGCCTGGCGCAGCGAGTGGAGGCAGGACCCGAAACGCGTAGCCTTGGAGCTCACCCGGTCCGTCTACGGCATGCTCGAAAAGAGCATCACGTTCTCCATCCCGAACGCGGTTCAGGTCCTCGAGACCCGGCAGGGGGACTGCAACGAGCACACGGTCCTGTATATAGCGCTCGCGCGTGCGCTCGGGCTTCCGGCCAGGACCGCGGTCGGGCTTGTTTACCTCAACGGCTCGTTCTTCTACCACGCCTGGCCTGAGGTCTGGCTCGACGAGTGGGTTGCGGTCGACCCCACGTTCGGGCAGTACCCCGCGGACGCATCGCACATTCGTTTCGTGACTGGCGGGCTCGCACAGCAAGTCGAGATCGTCCGACTCATCGGCAACCTGGAGATCGAGGTTCTAGAGATGGAAGCTCCGTGACCGAAGCGCACGGTACCGATGCGGCCGTCATGGCCCCTCGTGACGAGGCCCGTTCTCGTTCCAGCGAAATGCTGCAACTTCGGGGCGTGAAGAAGAGCTACGGCAGTTTTGTCGCCGTTAAGGGGTTGGACCTGGACGTCCACCGCGGTGAGATCTTCGGCTTCCTGGGCCCCAACGGGGCGGGGAAGACCACGACGATCCGCATGGTGGCTGGGGTTCTCCGTCCCTCTGCTGGACAGGTCTTGGTGGGTGGGGACGACCTGGCGAAGAAGCCGGAGTCGGCAAAGGCGCGCGTCGGTTACATCCCCGACCGGCCGTTCCTCTACGAGAAGCTGTCCGGCGCCGAATTCCTGCGTTTCGTCGCGGGGCTGTGGGGCCAGGAGGGTGACGCTGTCGAGCAGCGAGCCGACCGCCTGTTGCAGCTCTTCCAACTGACAGAGTGGAAGGACGAGCTCATCGAGAGCTACTCACACGGCATGCGGCAGAAGATCCTCATCAGCTCGGCGCTCATCCACCAGCCCGAACTCATCGTGGTGGACGAGCCGATGGTCGGACTCGACCCGCGCTCGGCTCGCCTGCTCAAGGATCTCTTCCGCACCTTCGTCGACAACGGCGGAACCGTCTTCCTTTCCACGCACACGATGGAAGTGGCCGAGCTTCTCTGTGACCGGATCGCGATCATCAACGAAGGTGAGATCATCTCGCTCGGCACGATGGACGAGCTTCGCTCCCAGGCGGAGGTGGGGGGCGCGCACCTGGAAGAGATCTTCCTCAAGGTGACGGGCGGCGAGGCCATGGCGGATGTAATCGAGAGCCTGCGCGAGGTGCTGCAACGGTGAACGGAGCCGCGCTTCGAAGGAGCCCGGGCATTCTCTTGCTGTTGGGCCCGAAGATCCGCACCAAGATCAATCGCGCCCGCACGTCCGATGGTCGGCTCTTCAAGGGTCTGCTTCTCGGCTTCGGAGGGCTCTTCTTCTGGTTGCTGATCTTCGCGGTCATCTTCCGGATGCTGCTCTACTTCCGGGGCACCCAGGGCATCGGCGATCTGCTCGCTAGCAAGCTGCTCGGGCTGGCGTTCGTCACGTTCTTGATGATCCTAGTGCTCTCCAACGTGATCACCGCTCTCTCTACGTTCTTCCTCTCGGACGACCTCGACCTCATCGTCGCGGCCCCTGTGGAGCCGGAGAAAGTGTACGCGGCGCGTCTCATCGAAACGGTGGTGGACTCGTCCTGGATGGTCGCGCTGCTCGCGGTGCCGCTTCTGAGCGCGTACGGCGTGGCGTACACCGCGGACTGGAAGTACTACGTGCTCACGATCGGGACGCTGCTGCCGTTCCTCATCGTGCCTGCGGTCATCGGGAGTGCCCTGACGCTGGTCCTCGTGAACGTGTTTCCGGCGCGGCGCACGCGAGACCTGCTTGCGCTGATCGGTCTGCTTGCCGCCGCGGGCGTGCTCGCGCTCTTACGCTTCCTGCGGCCCGAGCGTCTGATGCGCCCCGAGGAGTTCCAGGACCTCGTCGACTTCGTCGCGGTCCTGCGCACGCCTACCTCAGTCTGGCTTCCGAGTGAGTGGGCGGCGAGCACACTCATGTCCTACCTGAATGGCTTTTTCGACTGGTTCCCGTTCCTCTTCCTGTGGAGTACGGCCGCCGCCTTCCTGGTATTGGGCGGATGGCTTCACAGACACTACTTCGAAGCCGGCTTCACGCGTGCGCAGGAGGGCGCTGAGCGCAGGGAGGGGCGCATCCGCTCGCTGGTCGTCGACCGGCTGCTGAAGCGCGCTGGGCCGAGCACGCGCGTACTGGTCTCGAAGGAGATCCGAGTCTTCTTTCGGGACACGACGCAGTGGTCCCAGCTGATCTTGCTCGGCGTCCTGGTCGTGGTCTACGTCTACAACATCACCGTGCTGCCACTCTATACAGGTGAGGAGGTGTCGTTTCTGCTCATCAACGTGGTGTCCTTTCTGAACCTGGGGCTGGCCGGCTTCGTGGTTGCGGCGATCGCGGCCCGTTTCGTATTTCCTGCGATGTCGATCGAAGGGCGAATGATGTGGCTGCTGCGCTCGTCGCCGCTCGACGTGCGCGCGCTCTTCTGGTCGAAGTACTGGGTGGGCACCGTGCCCCTGCTCGTGGTGGCACTGCCGCTCATCGTGGTTACCAACATCGTTCTCGAGGCTTCACCGTTCATCCTGGTCCTCACGACGCTCACCATGATCGGGATCACGTTCGCGCTGACGTCGCTCGCGCTCGGCCTGGGTGCATTGTACCCCAACTACGATACCGAGAACGTCGCCGAGATCCCGACCTCGTTCGGGGGGTTACTCTTCATGATGGCGGCGGTGACCTACCTGGCAGGTGTCATCGTTCTCGAGGCTTGGCCGGTGTATCTTTTCCTGCAGTCCCGCTTCCAGAGTGGCTCGGCTCACGTGAGTTCGATCCCGCTGGTGCTCGGCGTGAGTGGAGCGCTTCTGTTTACGATCCTGGCGACCTGGCTCCCTCTTCGGGCTGGCGTGCGCAGGGTGCGCTCGATCGACTTCTGAATCGGAGATTCATCCATGCTCGACTCCATCAAGAACTTCTTCAAGTCGTCGATGAGTCCGTCACCGGACGCGGACAAGGCGGAGAGCGCGCCGGACATCCGACTCGCGGCGTGTGCACTCTTGCTCGAGCTGGCACACGCCGACGACGAGTTCACCGACGACGAGCGCCAGCACCTCGAGTCGGCCATTCGGCGTCAATACGGCCTCGGCCAGGCAGAGGCAGGGAAGCTGCTCGAGCTCGCGCAGGAAGCACGCGACGAAGCGATCGATCTGTGGCAATTCACGAACTTGATCGCCGAGAATTACTCACTCGGTCAGAAGATGGTCTTGGCTGAGATCATGTGGGGGCTGGTTTACTCCGACGGCGATCTCGCTGAAAAGGAAGACTACCTGATGCGGAAGATCTGCAACCTGCTGCGACTCGAGCCGGGATATCTGGCCGAAGCCCGTAAGCGGGCGGGCGATTCCGAGCGTCCGGACCCGATGGACGCGATGGACTAGCCTTCACATATTCTGAGGCCACTCCACTTCAACGAGAAGCCCGACGATGCGCGACCTGGTTCCCGGCGGGTACATTTTCACCCATGCGGTGTTTTGGGCCGTAATCGCCCTGGTCGCGGTGGGTACGAACGCGGTTGCGATCATTCTAGCCATCGGCCTCGGACTCCTGGTGTTCGAGACAGCTACGAAGCAATGAGTTGATTCTCACGCTCAAGATCCTCGGCGCCGTGCTCGCACTCGCTCTTGGCGTGTGGCTTGGCCTACCAGGCCGCTATACACAGCGGATCGAGGACATCGAGGACGTGATGGAGCGGGGTGGGGGCCGGCGCCGGAGAAGCGTCAAGCGATCTATCTCGCCGGTCGCGTGGCTGCAGCGTCAGCCCAGGGTCCGCAGTACGAGCAGAGGCCGCGGCTTCAACGTGGAGGGGCCGGAGGACCGTTGAGCCAGTGCAGTAGAGCGGTCCCGTCCCTACCGCAAGAGCGTGTCCAGCACGGTGAGGACCACACCGATGAAGGCGCCCAGCACGTAGCCGAGCCGAACGATCAACTTCAGCTCGCGGTCCGTCACGTTTCGCACGATCTCTTCCATGCGGGACACCGGGAAGTTCAGGACCTTCTCTTCCACACGTGTCCTCACGTCGATCTGCGCGACGACCGTCGGGATCTGCGTCTCTAGCCAATCCCAGATCGGGTCACCCAGGGCGGCCTCCAGCCGCGCCGACCCGTCTTCCGGCAGCCATCGTGCAGGGGTCCCGATCGGGCGGTCCAGCAGGCCACGAGCGAGCTTTCGGATGCCATCGCCCAATGCGGTCCGCGCGGCATGTGAGCGTGCGGCGGAAACCAGCGTTTCCGAGATGCGCTCCGGTGGAACGCGCTCGAGCACCTCGCCCCACGTGCGGTCGCCGGCCTTCTCCAAGCCCCTGTGCAGTTTCTCGACAAGGAACTCTCGCGTTCCCGGGTCGCGTGCCATGCCGACGATCCATTCAGCGAGCGTATTGCGTGACTCGATCACGCTCGGGTCGTCCGCCTCACCGAGCACGTCGGACACCGGACGTCGGAGGAAGTCCACGATCGCCTCGTTGACCCCACGGCCTATGGCTTCCTGCACCGCACTGTCTCGTAGGATCTCCGAGAGCCGCTCCGAGCCCTCCGCCTCGATGGTGTCGAGCACCTTGTCGACGGTGTCCTCCGTCATCACGAGGCGAGCGACGACCCGCTGATGGAACTTGAGGTCGCTCAGGAAGCGCTGGAGCAGGTCGTGTAGGGTGGATTCGAAGCGCGCACGCGCGGTGTCGTCCTCGAGCAGGCGGCCCAGCCGCTTCGCGGCGAGCGGCAAGTAGCCCGCGATCGCCTTCTCCACCGTCCCGACTAGACCGGGCGGGAGGATCTCTTCGAAGGTCCGGCCCGGCTCGAGCAGGCGCCGTGCCGCTCGGTCGAGGTAGTCCTCGATCGCCGTCTTGAAGTCCTCGCTGTCGACCGCATTGTGGAGCCATTCCTCGACGGCTGACTCCACCGCCGCACCCCTGGCAGACGTGATCAAACTGCCGATCGGTTCGTCCTTGATCGCCTCGACGAGGTCGGCGGCGCGCCGCTGCATCGACTCCGCGAAACGCTCGGATTCGAGGTAAGCGTCGAGTTGTGCCAGCGCCTTGTCGATTCCCTCATCGAGCAGCACCTCGATGTCGGGCATGACCCGCTCTGGAATCATATCGCGCAGGGCTGCGCGCTCGGTGTTGAGGACCCCGTCGAGGAACTCTGCCAAGCGGTCGTCGAAGGCCGCCCGGAAGGTCTCGTCCGTGAACGTCTTCGTCAGGTCCTCGGCCGTCAGAAGCCGATCGCCCACGGTCCTGCCGATCGCGGCCGCTAGGCGCGGCTGGTTCTTCGGGATCGCGCCCTGGAAGAAGCGCAGCCGCCAACGGCCCAGCAGCTTCGGCGGCTCATACGGGTGAAAGAGCATCCAGATCGCGACTGTGTTCGTGAGCCCGCCCGACAGCGCCCCGGCCAAAATGTATAAGGCGGCCTTGATGAGTTGTTCGTTCAAGAGCGGACCGTCTCTGGAGAATGGTTGGCGAAGTCCACGCGCCTACCGTCGTTCGTGCCTGAAGAGACCACGTATGGGGAACGTCCTTTCTTCGATGGTCACGGTGCCTTCTACCTCGAACAGCGCCTGCACCGGGAGCACGGGACCGCTGCCTTGCCCGGCGCGCACATCTGCCGAGCGCACTTCGAGCACGCCCTGAAGGTCGCCTTCCGGTGAGGAAATGGTCCAGGAGACCGGTACATCGCGCCGTGCGGGTTGAAAGGCACTCGTCTCCACCCAGTCCACATTCAGCGTGCTCCACTGCAGATTCCCGAAGTCAAGCCGCGCCCAACCTCGGTAAGTGGGCAGCGGCTCACCCTGGTGTTCACTTTCACCCTGCAACACGAGCTGCAGAGAGTCACCGGAGACCAGGAACGCCCAATCGCCCGCCCGCGGGGTGTCGGCTGAGGAACCGCGCGCCATGTCGAGCACAATCCCACCGAGCCGCCGCTCCGATAGATAGAGCGAGGCGTCGAGCAGTTGGAACACCTCTCCGCGGGGGCCGCCCCACTGGGTGAGCACGCTCCCTAGCGCGAGCTCCAGGTTCCGGGTCCCATCGTCGTAGATGATTCCGTCCACTGCGTTGCCCTCACGCACGACGAGCCTCAGGCTGCCGTGCGGGAGGATGCGAGTGGGTATCCGCGTGGGTGGGGTTTCCCACCGCTCCGCAAAAAACGCCTCCCACGTGCCGCTTCGGGCCAGCCAGCCGCGGGCCTCGCGCGCGACGGTTCCCGGCCGCGTCGTCGTCTCGAAGAGCCACGGGACCAAGAGGAGGCTGTCCCCAGTGACCGTCGCGAACACGAAATTCCGTTCGTACGACCGGCCTGGGAAGCTACGGGATGTGTCGCTCGGAGCCGCGCCTGGGGCCTCCACGAAGAACTCAGGTGCCGGCTCGGTGCAGGCGAAGCCGGCGCACGTGAGAAGGATTGCCGCGACCTTAGCAGCCCGTGGTAGAAGTACAGCGGGCCGCGTTACGGTGCCACGGCTCCAGATCCTAGGCGGTGCGACGACGCCATAGCCGTCGCTACGGATAGGAGCTCCAACGACGGAGATGGGGCCGTGCCACCGTAACCCACGAATCGGTAGGTATTGGCGGACTTGGTGTTGGGCGCAGGGGGGTCGCGGCCCAATAGGTCGTCTCTCCTCCTCGCCGTAGCTACGGCTACGACTCGTCGTCCTTCCTACTCTTGAACTCGCGAGACCCCTGCGCGCGGCCCACTGTACTTCTACCACGGGCCGCTAGGGCTCACGTCGTCTGCCCGCCAGCGGTGAGCGTCGGGTCGAGGATCTGGCTGGCTTGCACGTCGAGGGCCCGATCGAGCACGCGCAGAAATCGGGCAATCGTCCGTGGATTCCGGCCTAGGTCTCCCCGTCCCACTCGCGACGCGGAGGCGACGTCGACCCGCGTCTGACCGTCTTCATCCAGCCCGACGGAGATGTGGACGTCGTCTACGAAGCGCCAGACCAGCGTGGCCGATTCGGCTTCCAGCACCCCTAGCTCGTCGTCCTCGACGGTGACGGTCCAACCCCGCATCCGTTCATGAGCGACGTGCACCGACTCGGTCCACACCCTGTCGAACGGAATCGCGTAGGTCCGCCCCCTGAGGCGACGGTCCTCGGAGGCTGGGTCTGTGTGGGCCCGATTCTGGGTGAACCCTCTCAGGAGTCCGGTCAACCCGGCGAGTCTCCGGAACCGAGAGCGAAGCGCACCGTGACGCTCGCACGCACGACCTGATCCCCCGGCTCGACGGGAGTGTTCACGCGAGCGAGGTTCAGGGATCCCAGTTCCGTTCTTGGCGTCGGCTGCCCGGAGCCCCCGCGCACCTCCAGAGCCTCCCCGA
Organism: Gemmatimonadota bacterium; assembly: GCA_022560615.1. Classification (NCBI taxonomy): domain Bacteria; kingdom Pseudomonadati; phylum Gemmatimonadota; species Gemmatimonadota bacterium. Next base: position 36,902 of record JADFSR010000020.1, on the reverse strand, counting down.
GCTCCCGGCCTAGGGCGGTCGCGATCGCAGTCGCTTTCACCCGAGCGTCCTCGACGGCGGCGATCAGTGCTTCGCTTTGGGCCGCCTCGGCGCTCGAGGCACTGAACGCGACGCCGGAGATGCGATTCGCTCCGCTCTGGATCGCCAGGTCGATGAGCGCGCCCACCGACTCCACGTCGCTGATGGTCGCCCGCACGTTGTTGACCGCCGTATAGCCGTCTATCACGGGCACCCCGCTGCGGTCTGCACCCGTTCGGCTGTACTCCGGACGTAGCGAGTATCCAAAGGTCGCGATGCTCAAGCCCTCGAGCCCGGCCGAGCGGAGGGTGCTGAGAACACTCTCCATGGCGTCGGCGTTGGCGGCCGCCGCGGCCGCGGCCGCGGTGCGCCGAGTCTCAACCGCGAACGACACATGGGCCCGGTCGGCCTCGATGGTGACGGAACCGGTGCCCGTCACTTCGATGAAACCGGCCTCCTGAGCACCGGCAGGCGTTGCCGCACACGCGGTCAGCATCACGGCTGTTGAAACGATTCTTCGCGTCATCATCACGATTCAGTCCCTTCGAAGGCGCATCGCGACACACCCATCCGTGAGACCTACTATGTCTGCTCGGCAGGCCTTATAGTGTGGCGCTGTTGAACCGACCTCGCTATGCCCGGACACGATGAAAGCCGTTGTCCCCCTGGCCGGGAAGGGTACGCGCCTCCGGCCTCTCACGCTCAGTACCCCCAAGCCTCTGTTGAAGGTTGCGGGGAAAGCTGTGCTGAGCTTCATCCTCGACGACCTGGTGGAGCTCGGGGTCGAAGAGATGGTCTTCATCGTAGGGTACCTACGTGACACGGTCGAAGCCTGGATTTCAGAGCAATACCCCGACTTGCGTGCGCACTACGTCCTACAGGAGGTCCAGGACGGCACGGCCGGCGCGGTGGCTCTGGCCGAACCGTACATCGACGAAGAGGTCCTGATCGTATTCGCTGACGCCGTGATCGAGGTCGACTACGGATTGATCCAAGACCTGGATCCCGGGTACGGCGGAGTGATCTGGGCGATGGAAGTCGAAGACTACCAACGCTACGGCGTGATCGTAACCGACGACGCGGGTAACATGGCCCGCATCGTCGAGAAGCCGTCCGAACCGATCTCGAAGCTCGCCAATATCGGGCTCTACTACATCCGGGATCACGCGCTGCTCTTCGACGGGATCCGCCACACCATGAGCTCAGATCCTGGCAAGGCGGGCGAGTTCTACCTCACGGACGCCTTCCAGTACATGGTCGATCAAGGTTCTCGCATTCTCCCTGCTCCGGTCGAGGGGTGGTGGGACGCTGGGAAGCCCGAGACGCTGCTCGAGACAAACGAGCACCTGTTGCGGACCGGTCGCGGGGGCGTGGACCCGGCAGCCACGGTCGAGGGTGCCCAGATCCAGGAGCCGGTGCGCATCGAAGCGGGCGCGGTGGTCAGGGGTGGCCGCATCGGACCGAACGTTACGCTCGAGTCCGGCGCGAGCGCGTTTCACTGCGAGCTCGAACACACGGTCGTGGGGCCGAACGCGAAGCTGGAACGGTCACGGCTTCGTCAGTCGATCATCGGGGGGTACTCAAGCGTTCGCGACGCCGTCGGATCGTTGCTGGTGACCGATCACTCCGTGGTCGATGGTGGCGCCTGAGTCGCTTACCCCTCAGCGCCGGCGGCGAGCAGCACGGTATACAAAGCCCGCTGCACTCCCTCCACACCCCGGACGTTTCGGTACCACTCTTCCGTGGTGTGGGCCTGCCCCGCCTCCCCACCCCCACCGACCGTGATAGCCGGAATTCCGAGCGACATCGGTATGTTGGCGTCCGTGGAGGACGCCGTGAGCAACGGCTCGGCTCCCAGGTGACGGGTTGCCGCGACGGCGGCGCGCAGGAGGGGGGCCTCGGAGGGCGTCTGCCCGCCGGGACGGTGCCCTAGCGCATCGACCGTCATGTCGAGTGGCCCGCCGGTGCCGTCCGCGGCGGCGCAGACCGAGCGAATCGCGTCACGAATCCTCCGTTCCAGATCCGCTAGCTGATCGTCCGACTCGGATCGCGTATCGACTTCGATCCATGCGTCCTGCGGGATCGCGTTGATGCTCTTGCCGCCGCCCCAGCGGGCGATGGTAAGCGTCGTTGTCGGTTCTACCGGCAGGTCGAGCTCGGTGAGCCGGGAGACCGCTTCTCCCAGTGCGTGGATCGGGTTGACCAGACCCCAGTCGATCCACGAGTGGCCACCGGGGCCGTGTCCCGTGATTCGAAAGCGGCGAGAGGGGAGCGCTCTCACGACGAGGCGCTCCAGTCCGGCTCCGTCCACCGAAATGAAACCAGCCGCCCGGCGGCCTTCGCCTTCGTGAAAGAGGTGCTTGACCCCGCGTAGGTCTCCTAGACCCTCCTCCCCGACGGTGGCGGCGAAGAGCACCGGGGTCGTGCACCGGATCCCTCCCTCTCTGAGACAGCGAGCCACGGCGAGCAGCACCGCGAGACCACGGGCATCGTCCGAGATCCCAGGTCCGCGCAGCAACTGACCCTCTCGTGAGACGGTCACGTCCACCTCAGCCGGGAAGACCGTGTCGAGGTGAGCCGAGATCACCAGCGGCGCGCCGCCTCGACTTCCCGGCAGGTCCGCGAGCACGTTTCCGGTCTCATCGGCACGTACTCGCTCGAGGCCCGCCTCCGCCATCAGCTCGGCCATCCGCCGAGCTCGCTCCTCCTCCGCGAAGGGTGGAGCGGGAATTCGGGAGAGCTCGGCCTGATCGTCGAGCGTCCGCTCATCAGCCGAGCGCGCATGGGCGGCTGCGACCTGAGCGCCGGGGTCCTCCAACAGCCGTTCGAGCGTCTGCTGCATGCTTTGGTATCGGCCTTTCGTCAGCGGGGTCGCATCCTCCACGACAACTTGGCGAGCTTTCGTCGCTAGGACCATTGAGCCAGGCTCCGCGCTCGGCCGCTCGGCGGGCCTGAGCCGTGGCGCTCGGCATCGGGGACTGTAGCCGCTCGGGCCGGCGTGCCTATGTTTCTCGTCCACGTAGTTGCACGTGCTCGAACACCCGGTGGGCATGGACGAACGGGAACTGATTCACGACTGGAATCAATCGGAGCCGACCTTCGACTGGTCGACCGCGAGAGTCGAGCTGGACGACGAGACGCTGCGGGACGGCCTTCAGAACCCGTCGGTCGTCGATCCGTCCATCGAGGACAAGATCCGGCTCCTTCACATGATGGATCAGCTCGGCATCGACACAGCGGACATCGGTCTGCCGGGCGCCGGGCCGAGAGCGGTAGAGGCGGTTACCGCGCTCGCGCAGGAGATCGTCGATTCTGGACTGTCGATTCAAGCAAACGCGGCGGCGCGGACAGTCGTCGCCGATGTGCGTCCCATCGTCGACATCAGTCAGCGGGTGGGCATGCCCATCGAAGTGAGCACCTTCATCGGGTCCTCCCCCATTCGGCAATACGCCGAGGATTGGACGATCGACCAGATGGTCGCGACCTCAGAGGCCGCCGTCACCTTCGCGGTGAACGAGGGCCTGCCGGTTCTGATGGTCACCGAGGATACGACGCGGGCCAGCCCGGAGGTCTTGAAGGCCCTCTACGGAGGAGCGATCGAGTGGGGAGCCAAGCGTATCTGTCTCTCGGACACCGTTGGACACGCGACTCCGGACGGCGTGAGAGCGCTGGTGCGCTTCGTGATCGAGGAGATCATCCAGCCCTCCGGCGAGGACATCGGCGTCGACTGGCACGGGCATCGCGATCGAGGCTTCGGGCTGGCAAACACCTTGGCGGCGATCGAGGCGGGTGTGACGCGCGTGCACGGCACCGCGTTGGGCATCGGCGAGCGGTGCGGCAATACGGAGATGGACCTGATACTCGTCAACCTGCAGCTACTCGGGGTGCGCGACGCGGATCTGACGGGCTTGCCCGCCTATTGCGAGTTGGCTGCCGAAGCCTGCCAGGTCCCGCTCGTGCATTCGTACCCGGTCGTCGGTAGTGACGCGTTCCGGACTGCTACCGGCGTGCACGCCGCCGCGATCGTGAAGGCCGAAGCCAAGGGCGATGCTTGGCTGGCGGACCGCATCTACTCGGGGATCCCCGCCGCCATGGTCGGCCGCAAGCAGGTCATCGAGGTCGGTCCCATGTCGGGACTCTCCAATGTGAGGTACTGGCTCCGAGAGCACGGCTACGACCCGGACGACGAGGCCTTGTGCATGCGGATCTTCAACGCCGCCAAGCAGACCGATCACACACTGACGGACGGAGAGGTACGGGCCATCTGCCGCGCGGGCTGATCGTGGGAAAAAGCCGCGACCCTGACACCATAGAATCGCGTTCGAACACTGCCGGCGGAGCAGTGCCGCGGGTCCTCGTCGTCGAAGACGAGCCCGACACCGCCGCGTTGATAGCGGATGAGCTCACGCGCGAAGGATTCCGTGTCGAGACCGTGGGCAGCGACCCCAAGGCGCTGAACGCGGTTCGGCGCGAGCGCCCGGACCTGGTTATCCTCGACCGGACGCTGCCGGGCCGGAGAGGAGGCGAAGTGCTGGAGTGGCTCAAAGCGGTGCCGGCCACCTCGAGTATTCCGGTTCTGGTACTCACGGCTGAGCGCGCGAGCCGAGTTCACAAGGAGGGACCTGAGCTTGGGGCCGATGTCTACCTGAGCAAGCCGGTCAGCCCACGCGAGATCGTGTTGCGTGTGCGCGCGATCCTACGCCACGTCCGGGGGGTCGCCATGTCGGCAGGGGGACGGATCCTGAGTGCCGGACCGATCCGCGTAGATATCGGCTCGCACCAGGCGTCCCTAGCGGGCGAGGAGCTGAAGCTGACCCCCACCGAGTTCCGCCTGCTGCGTGCGCTGATCGAACGCCACGGTCGCACGCAGAGCCGCAAGCAGTTGCTGGAGAAGGCGTGGAGCGTGGAGTCGCGCGTTGCCGATCGCGTTCAGACCCGGACCGTGGACATGCACGTGCGGCGTCTGCGCGGCAAGCTCGGCGAGGTCGGCGGCTGGATTCAGACCATTCGAGGCTTCGGCTATCGGCTCAAGGTGCCCGAAGGAGTAGAGTAGAAACATGGCAGACCACCCACTCTCCGAGACCACCAGCGACGCTGTCGAGGCGCTGCTCGACGAAGTCACCACCGAGACCCAAGCGACTGCGTTCTTCGAGACGATGAACCTCCGTGGACAGGTCGCGATCGTTACAGGAGGCTCGAGTGGGATCGGCCGCGCGGTCGCGCTCGAAATGGCGCGCTGCGGGGTGCACATCGGTTTCTGTTTCCTCGACGAAAGCGCTCAGTCTCGCGTCGACGCGCAGGAAGTCGCGAGGGAACTTCGTCAGATGGAGGTCCGGGTCTTCTTCCGCTCCTGTGACGTGCGCGAGGCGCGCGATGTGGGCTCCTTCGTCGCGGAGGCGCATGAGGAGCTGGGCGGGCTGCACATCCTGGTGAACAACGCGGGCATCGGTCGCGATCGGGCGTTGTGGCACATGGAGGACCACGAGTGGGAGGCTGTCCTGCGTACGAATCTGGACGGAGCGTTCTACTTCACCCGCGCGGTCTCCCCGTTCATGCGCTCCCAGGAGTACGGCAAGATCGTGAATGTCACGTCGGTTCACGGCATCCGGAGTGCGTTCGGCATCTCCAACTATGCTTCTTCGAAGGCGGGTCTCATCGGTCTGACTCAGAGTGCGGCCGTCGAGCTCGGGCCGAAGAACATCAACGTCAACGCCGTTGCACCCGGGTACATCCGAACGACCCGGCTCACGCAGGGAGTGCCGTCCGAGATCCTGGATCAGGCTCGGGAGCGCTCGCCGCTCGGCCGACTCGGGGATCCCCAGGACGTGGCAGGCGTCGTGCTGTTCCTCTGTTCCGAGTCGGCGCGCCACATCACAGGAGTCACGATCCCGGTCGACGGCGGGTACCTGCTCTAGGAGGTCGTGGAGCGGGCGCGGTCCTTCCCTTCGCTCAGGCATCGTTTGCTCCGCTCCCTTTCCACTCAGTCACGACGCAATGTCGCCGCGGGAAAGACCGCGCCCCCTCGACGACGTGCCGTCGCTCTGACACACGCCGCGTTGCCCAAGATCTCGAGCCGGCCCATGATCTGCGCATGCGATTCCTGAAACGGCCGGCCGCGGTCATCCAACGCATCAACGACGAGATCGGCAAGCCGCTGGCCGCGTTGATCGACGGCCTCACCGACAAGATTGGGGCGGCCATCCGATGGCTCGTCCTGGTGATGGTGCTCGTAGGGGCCGGAACGGCGATCCTGCGCTATTCGGCTCGTGGGCTGAAGCTGTCGCTCAACCTGACGCCGGCTGGAGAAGCCCAGTGGTACCTCTTCAGCCTGATCTTCCTGCTCGGCGCCGCGTACGGCCTCAACCATGATGTTCACGTTCGCGTCGACGTGCTTTACGAGCGGCTCAGCAAGAAAGGGCGCGCGCTGATCGACCTCGTCGGGACCATCGTTTTCCTGATCCCGTTTTCGCTCGTCATGCTGTACCTGTCGTGGCCGGCGGTCTCGAATTCGTTCTCGATCCGAGAGATGTCGCCGGATCCGGGCGGGCTGCCCAGGTGGCCGATCAAGATCGTCATCCTGCTCTCGTTCGTGCTTCTGACGCTTCAGGGCATGAGCCAGATCGTGAAGCAGATCGACATCTTGGGGGGCGAAGAAGACGGATCCGGAACGCCTGAGGGGACGCCAGGCCCGCCACCGGAGGCGTCCGCATGAACGGGTGGGCCCCCGGCATGTTCCTGCTGGTTCTGCTGATGATCTTCAGCGGCTATCCGGTCGCGTTCGCGCTGGGCGGGACCGCGTTGATCGTAGCGGGTACGGCGTCGCTGTTCGGACACTTCGACCTCGTCCTGCTCTATGCCCTGCCGGAGCGCACGTTCGGCACGATGTCGAATCAGGTTCTGCTCGCCGTACCGTTCTTCATCTTCATGGGCACGGTGCTCGAGAAGAGCAAACTCGCCGAGCAGCTGCTGGAGACGATCGCCGTCTTGTTCGGGAGATTCCGCGGTGGGCTCGCGATCGGCGTGATCTTCGTCGGCGCGCTGATGGCGGCGGCGACCGGCGTGGTCGGCGCGAGCGTGACAGCGATGGGGCTGATCTCGCTGCCGGTCATGCTGCGCAACGGCTACGATGAGAAGCTGAGTCTCGGGGTGGTCGCGGCGTCGGGGACGCTGGGCCAGATCATTCCGCCTTCGATCGTGCTGATCGTGCTCGGTGATCAGATGGGGGTGAGCGTGGGAGACCTGTTCCGGGCGGCGCTCATACCGGGGCTGCTCCTGACGGGGGGCTACGCGCTCTACGTCGCGGTCCTGGCAACCGTGAACAAGGAGGTTGCGCCCGCGTTGCCCCCGGAGAAGCGCTCGACCGGGGTCGAGCTCGCCAAGCGCGTCGTGCTCTCGCTGATGCCACCGCTCGCTCTGATCGTCGTCGTGCTCGGCAGCATCTTCGCGGGTGTCGCGACGCCGACCGAGGCGGGCGCTCTGGGCGCCGTCGGCGCGATGGTGCTCGCGGCGCTCCACGGGCAGCTCGGATTGGACGCGCTCAAGGCGGCGGTGGAGGAAACGAGTAGGCTGACCATCATGGTGGTATTCTTACTCATCGGGTCGACCGCGTTTGCGCTCGTGTTGCGCGGGCTCGATGGCGATCTCTGGATCGAGAGCGTGCTCACGGGCATTCCAGGCGGTGCGCTCGGCTTCCTCATCGTCGTGAACGTGGTCGTTTTCCTGCTCGGCTTCTTCATCGACTTCTTCGAGATCGCTTTCATCATCGTGCCGCTGATCGTGCCGCCTGCCGTCGCTTTGGGCGTCGACCTCACTTGGCTCGGCATCGTGCTCGCGGTGAACCTGCAGACCTCTTTTCTGACGCCACCGTTCGGATTCAGCCTCTTCTATCTACGTGGAGTGACGCCCGCGGGTATCCCGACGACGTCGATCTACCGCGGTGTGATCCCCTTCATCGCGATCCAGGTCGTGGTGCTGGTTGGGCTGATCTGGGTGGCGGTTCCTAGGTAACTGATGAGCGAACCGAAGCTCACCACCGTTTGGACCGGCGGACGTCGCAAGCTCGGGAAGGACCCCGTCTTCGGGCCGTGGGTGAAGCAGATCGGCACGATCAGGCTGCCCGTCTCCGAGGTGACGCCGTTCTACTACTTGGTGCGCGCGATCTGCTATCAGCAGTTGGCGGGCAAGGCCGCTCGGACCATCCACGGACGCGTCGTCGAGGCGCTCAAGGGCGATGTGTCACCGCAAAAGGCTCTGCGGGTGAGGGAGGCCACTCTGCGCGGGGCGGGTCTGTCCGGGAGCAAGTATGCCGCGATCCGAGACCTCGCGACGAAGATCCGTTCCGGCGAGGTGGGCGTTCACGATCTCGACGAGCAGCCCGACGATGAGATCATCCGACGGCTCGTGACGGTGCGGGGCATCGGTGTCTGGACCGCTCAGATGTACCTCATGTTTCGACTGCACAGGCCCGACGTGTGGCCCGTCGGAGACCTCGGCGTGCGCGCAGGGTACGCGAAAGTACATGGGCTCGCCGAATATCCGACCGCAAAGCAGCTCGAGCCGCTCGGGGATGTCTACGGCCCGTGGCGCAGCGCGGCCGCGTGGTATTGCTACCGCGTGCTCGAGACGGAGTTGCCCTAGCTTGATCGAGACCTAAAAGGCGCAAGGAGACTCGGTGACCCGACGCACGAACCATCTGGGCGACGATCTGTACCGATACCTGCTCGACGTGTCGCTCCGAGAGCCCGACGTGTTACGGCGTCTTCGAGAAGAGACCGCGGCGCTGCCCGACTCCAACATGCAGATCGGTCCCGAGCAGGGACAGTTCATGGGTCTGCTGGTCGAGCTGATCGGCGCGAAGTACACGCTCGAGGTCGGCACCTTCACCGGGTACAGCGCGCTCGTCGTCTCGCTGGCGTTGCCCTGCGATGGTCGAGTGATCACTTGCGACGTCAGCGAAGAGTGGACGGCCATCGGAAAGCGATTTTGGGAGGAGGCCGCGCAGGCCCACAAGATCGAGGTGCGACTAGGGCCCGCGCTGGACAGTCTCGACGGCCTGCTCGCGCAGGGCAGGGCGGGGGACTTCGACTTCGCCTTCATCGATGCCGACAAGGAAGGGTACGCGGCGTACTTCGAGCGCTGCCTGCAGCTCGTTCGTGATGGGGGCCTCATCGCGATCGACAACACCCTGTGGGAGGGCAAGGTCGTCGACCCCGAAGTGACGGACGGGGACACCGAGGCCATTCGCCGCTTCAACGCAAAGCTCAAGGACGATGAGCGCGTGAGCTTGAGTCTCGTCCCGATCGGGGACGGGCTGACGTTGGCGAGGAAGCGGTAGCGGTCACCGGCCGCTAGCCAAGCGACGGAGCGGAACTGTGGCGCCTTCGGTCATCTGGTCTCCCAAGTACGAAGTCGATCTCGGGCCGCACGTCTTCGTGACCGCCAAGTACCGGCTCGCGCGCGAGCGGCTGCTCGCGGATCGCACGCTCGCCGAAGTCGACTTCACCCCAGCGATCCCGGCAACTCGTGACGAGCTGGCTGGCGTTCACACGAATGAGTTCCTGAGCAAGGTCGAGACGGACTCGCTGTCGTTCGGCGAACGGGCGCAGTTGGAGGTGCCGCTCACGGAGGAGCTACGGGAAGCGATGGCTCTGTCGTGTGGCGGCACGCTCCTCACGGCGCGCACGGCACTCGAGGATGGTGTGGCCGTGCACCTCGGCGGTGGCTTTCACCATGCTTACGCCGGCCACGGCGAAGGGTTCTGCTTGTACAACGACATTGCCGTGGCGGCGCGGGCCCTGCGGTCGGAGGGCGCGGTCGAACGTGTCGCTGTCGTCGATCTCGACGTGCACCACGGGAACGGAACTGCCGCGATCTTCGTCGACGACGACGAGGTCTTCACGTTTTCGATGCACCAGCAGAGCAACTACCCGTCGCTGAAACCGCCGTCGGATCTGGATATCGCTTTGGAGGACGGCACGGCGGACGGTGAATACCTGGAGCTGCTGGAGGGTGCGCTGCCGGAGGTGCTCGACCAGCCGCAGCCGGAGTTGATCCTCTATCTCGCGGGAGCGGATCCGTACGAGCACGACCAGCTAGGGGGGCTGTCGATGACGCTCGAGGGTCTGAGGCGGCGGGACCGCATGCTTCTCGAGGCTGCGGCGGAGCGGTCGATTCCGGTCGCGGTAGTGATGGCGGGCGGGTACGCGCACCGGCTCGAGGATACGGTCTCGATCCATGTTGCGACCGTGGAAGAGGCGGTCGGTGTCGGCTGACGGACGAACGCGTAGTGAAGGAAGCCAGGAAGGTCTTCGTAGACTCGAACATTCCCATGTATGTGGCCGGAGGAGAGCATCCGAACCGGGAGCTCGCCAGGCGATTCATGGACCATCGCGACCTTCGACCGTGGATTCGACCGGCTCGGCAAGCTCGTGAGGCTCGAACTGAGCTGACGGCCTCAATACAGCCTCAGGCCGGGCGGGGGCTTCTTCAGCGCTGCCGCCGTTTTCGTCCGTCGCAAACGTTCGTCGTCGGACTGCGCCACTCCGAGCTTCAGGAAGATCTGGATGACGCCGCCCGCGGCCTCGTCTCCGAAGATCGCTCGGGCCGCCTGGCCCTTGAGCACTTCGATGCGCTCGATCGATTCCGGGTCGAGGTCGCGTACGGAGCTATCGATCCGGACGCCGTCGACGTAGATCAGGGGTGTCTCGTCTCCGGCCAACGCCGAGCCGCTCAACCTAATAATCGCTCTAGCAGCCCCCTCGGCGACCGCCTCTTGAACCGGCGCCACGACGTCCGCGGACTCTTCGTTCTGCTGTTGCAGCGCGGTCGGCGGCGGCACCTCACACGCGGCGACTAAGAGCAGCGTGCAGACGGCGAGCGCCGCGAGGCTCCCTACGGGTACTGCTTGGCTCACATCGTTCACGATCATCGTCAACCTCCTCTCGAGGAGTGATGGGGGTTTCGCGAAGGTGGCCACCGGGAGTCGGTGGTCACCCATAGACGAGGTGAGCTCCAGGAGGAGCGCCCCGTATGCGGTTGGCGAAGCGCCGGCGCCGAGCACGCGGGCATCGCAGTCGATCTCGACGGCGGCGCGGAGCCGCCCGACCTTCCACCATAGTGCCGCGTTCCAGGGCGTGAGCGCGGCGACGAGCGCGGCGGCGAAGAGAAGCCACGTGTCGCGGGCCCTCCGATGCTCGGCCTCGTGCAGGCACGCAAGCCGTAGGTCGTCCGGGGGCAGCGCGAGGGCCCACGCCGGCAGTACGATCGTCGGGGACCGGAGCCCGAACAGCGCGGGCCCGAAGTCCTCCGAGATCAGCACGTCTTCGCCCGCCACACGGGCTCGCGCCCAGCTCCTCGCGCGCAAATCGAGCCGCGCCAAGCCGCCGAGGAGGACAACGACGCCCACCGCGGCCGCGCAGACCCACGCGATGAGCGCGACCGGCTCGTAGCGGTCGAGCAGTGCGTGTAGGGAAAATGCGACCGCCTGAAGCTCGGCGAGCATGCTGATCGTGACGGAGGCCGTCTCGCTCACGGACGCGGTCGGAATGCGCGAGGGAGCTTCGGCGGTCCGAAGTAGCGCCCACGCCTGCAGCGTGAGGCTGCCCAGGATCGCGAGGCTCCACACGCCGCGCGCCGACCGACCGGCCGCGCGCACGGAACGCTCAGCCGCGAGTGCGATGAAGCCGAGAAGCAGCGAGACGAGTGTCGACCAAGCCATCCAGAGGATCATGATCCGCCTCCCTCATCCCGGGCCTCGTCGAGAAGCGCCTTCATGCGCGCCACCTCGTCGGGCTCCAGCTTGCGACCGGACACTAGGCGGGCGAGGGTCAGCTCGGCGGAGCCGTGGAAGATCTTGTCCACGATACGCCCCAGGGCATGGCCTGCCGCCTCGGCCGGCTCGACCACGGGGAAGTAGCGGTACGCACGTCCTTCCTGCTCGTGACGTACCATATTCTTCCCCTCCAGAATCTGGAGGATCTTGAGCACGGTCGTGTACACGACTCCCTCGGGGAGCCCGTCACGTACCTCGGCTACGGTCCCCGATCCCTCCCGCCACAGCACACTCATGATGTCGAGTTCTCGTTCCGTGAACGTGGTACCGTCTACCATCCTCGTCCTCCCGTCTCGTCCTCTGCTCGCGCTCCGGCACGCCCTGCGCCGACCCGTCTTCGAGGCCTCTCCACATCTATGTACGAAGACCTTCGTAGATGGTAACATCCATCGCCCCGGATGTCTACGAAGATCTTCGTAGGCCGTGTAGCCGGCTCATGGACGAGGCTGCGCCCTCGATCGCACACCTCCTATGCGAATCGACCATGACCCGTTTCGTTTCGGAGTAGGACCTCGCCGGACCTCAGCGCATGTTCACGTTACCGATCTTCGGAAAAGCGAAGCGGGCATAGGAGAGCTCGTTACCTGCGGCGTATGGGAAGGAAATATCCCGATACGCCTTCCACGACTGGTACACTTCGTTGAAGTCGGCGTTGTCGGCCGCCTGCTCGGCGAGGTAGGCGTTCGACTCGGTCCACGCTGCCTCCAGGATGTCCTCGGAGAACTCCCGCAGCGTAACGCCGTGCTCCTGTACGAGTCGCCGCAGCGCCGCCGGATTGGCCGCGTCGTAGGACGAGAGCGTGTGCGAGAGCGATTCGCCACACGCGGTGCGTAGCACTGCTTGGTAGGCCGCGGGAAGCTCGTCGTACGCGGCGCGGTTGACCAGCAGGCTCATCGTCACTCCCGGCTCCCACCAACCAGGGTAGTAATAGTTCTTGGCGATCTGATGGAAGCCGAGCTTCTCGTCGTCGTGCGGCCCGACCCACTCGATCGCGTCCACGGCGCCGCGCTCGAGCGCGGGATAGATCTCCGCCGGAGCGATCACCTGCACGGTCACGCCAAGGCGCGACATGATCTCCCCACCGAAGCCCGGAATTCGCATGCGCAGACCGGCCAAGTCCGAGAGGCCGCCGATCGGCTCCCGGAACCAGCCGCCCATCTGGGCACCGGTGGATGAGCAAGGGAAGGTGATCAGGCCGAAGTCCGCGTAGATCGAGTTGAGAAGATCGAGGCCGCCACCGTGATACATCCACGCGATCTGCTGGCTGCTGCTCATCCCGAACGGAACCGCCGTGTCGAAAGCCAACGCGGGGTGTTTGCCCGTGTAGAAGTATCCGGGCGTGATGCCGCACTGCACCGTGCTCTGCATCACCGCGTCCATGACCTGCAGCGGCGGAACGATCTCGCCGGCTGCGTACACGCGGAGGTTGAAGTTGCCGCCGGTCATCTCGGAGATGCGTGCTGCCATCCGTTCGCCCGCGCCGTACAGGATGTCGACGCTCGGTGGGAAGCTGCCCGTCAGCCTCCAGTTCACGCTGGGGCCGCTGACCGCGTCGGCCCCAGCCGCTCCCGTATCCGCACCATCTCCGGCGCACGCGCCGAGCGCGACGGCACTGGCGCCGGCTCCCGCTTTTTTCAGAAAGTCGCGTCTCTTGATCGTCATCTTACCCAGCCTCGTTCTGGTTGTGCAAGCAGCCTCGCTGGCGAGCGCGATGAAGTAACCAGCGCCGCGCCGGCGTGCAATCGCTAGCGCCCTTTCGCGAATGTTCTCTGGCGCCGTTCGCGGCGAGGCGGGATCTTCCTGGCTCATCACACACATGCAAGCACTCTCCTCCGAGGTACCGATGCGCGGTCCCCGTTTCTCGTATGCCGTAGGTCTACTGACCCTTGCACTGTCTGTGGGGCTCCTACCGAGCGCCGCGGCGGCGCAGTCCGCGGAGCCCGTGCGTGCCGGCACCGGCATGGTGGTCTCGGCGAGCTCGCTGGCGAGTGAGATCGGCCGAGACGTGCTCACGGCCGGTGGCAATGCGGTCGACGCCGCCATCGCGACTGGCTTTGCTCTGGCGGTGACCCACCCGACGGCCGGCAATATAGGCGGGGGCGGCTTCATGGTAATCCGCTTCCCGAACGGCCAGACGACCGCGATCGACTTCCGCGAGAAGGCGCCGCTCGCGTCCTTCCCGGAGATGTGGCTCGACGAGGACGGTGAGTACTCCTCGGACGTGCACCACCGCAGCGTCAAGTCCGTCGGAGTGCCGGGCACCGTCGCAGGTTTCGACAAGGCTCACAAGCTCTACGGCGACATCGACTGGGAGCGGGTGGTGTCCCCCTCCGTGGCGCTCGCGGAGGATGGGTTCGAGCTCAGTGAAAGTCTCGCCAGCAGCCTGGCGCGGTTCCTGGAGCGCAGGGTGCGGCCTCCCGCGACCGTGGCCCAGTTCTCCAGGGACGGGACGCCCTACGCCGAGGGAGAGACGCTTCGCCAGCCCGAGCTCGCCAGGACTTTGCGGCGCATCCAGCTCGAAGGTCGCGACGGCTTCTACCGTGGCGAGACGGCGCGCCTGATCGTGGAGGAGATGCGGCGCGGGGACGGCCTCATCACCGACGAGGATCTGGAGCTCTACCGGGCACGCGAGAGGTCCACGATTCGCGGCACCTACCGTGGCTACGAGATCATCTCGATGCCGCCACCGAGCTCGGGTGGCGTCGCTTTGGTGACGATGCTCAACATCCTCGAGGGCTTCGACCTCGCCAGCTTCGGACACAACAGCGCGCCGTACGTCCACCATGTGAGCGAGGCCATGCGGCGCGCGTTCCGCGATCGGGCTCATTACCTCGCAGACGCGGACTTCGTCGACGTGCCCGTGCATGAGCTGACGAGCAAGGCCCACGGGGCGGAGCTTCGAGCCAGCATCGCGGCGGATCGGGCGTCGGTTTCCCAGACGAGCGACGTCACCATGGGCTATGAAAGCCCCGAGACGACGCACTATTCCGTTGTCGACGGTGACGGCATGGCAGTCTCGGTCACGTACACGCTCGAGAGCGGGTACGGCTCGGGCATCATCGTGACCGGCGGCGGATTCCTGCTCAACAACGAGATGGGCGACTTCAATGCCGGCCCCGGTCTCACCAACGAAAGCGGCCTAATAGGGACGACCGCCAACCTCGCGCGGCCGCAGCAGCGCATGCTCTCTTCGATGACCCCGAGCATCGTAGCCCGGGACGGTCGCTTGGTGGCCGTCGTCGGTAGCCCGGGTGGCCGCACGATCATCAACACGGTCCTGCAGGTCATCCTGAACGTCGTCGACTTCGGTATGAACATTCAGATGGCGGTCAACGCGCCGCGCATTCATCACCAGTGGTTGCCCGATCGCATACGCATTGAGGAGGACGGTATCAGTGCCGCGACGGTCCAGCGCCTAGAGGCTATGGGGCACACGGTTCGGACGAGCGGCAGTCAAGGAACCGCGCACTCGATCATGATCGACCCGCGCACTGGCGACAGGCTCGGGGCAGCCGATCCACGAGGATCGGACGCCGCGGCGCGCGGACATTGATTGACGTGCCCGCTCCAGTGAGGCGACGAGCCTCGAGGGCACGCAAACACTTTTCGTGGTTATCTTGGAACCGAAGCGGGTGATGGGCGAGTTGTCTGAAGGGATGCAGCCCAAGGGGAGTCGAGCAGGCTGAGGCTTTGGCGATGAACACGACGACGATCAGATCGAGCTTTTTCGCGATTGCGGCGATTGGGGTTATGGGGCTGCTCGTCGCGCCCGCCAACGCCCAGTCCACGGGTCCGACGCATACGGGATTCGACCCGAATGCGCCCATGGGCGGGCACTATCACGAGGGCGAGGTGGGCGAGAAGCTGATGGCGCTCGAGTCCGGCTTCAAATGCAGCTGCGGCTGTGGGCTGGACGTGCACACGTGCCAGTTCCAGATGCAGTGCGGGACGGCCCCCGTTTGGTCGCAGCGGATCCGTGAGTCGCTGGAGCGAGGCGAGACCATGGAGGCGATCGAAGCGAGCTTCGTGGCCGATTTCGGCAAGACGGTGTTCTTGGCGCCGCCGGCCGAAGGCTTCAACCTTGTCGGCTATTTTCTGCCCGTCATCGCCATCGTCACCGGAGGCATGCTGATCGGCCTGCTGACCCGAGGAGGAACGCGCCGAGAGGACCTCATTCCCGTTGAGGTCGTGAGCGACGACGAGGCGGCGAAGCTCCGAGAGGCGATGAAGAAGCTCGACGAGCTCGAGAGCCCGGACTGGTAGGACCGGACGGATCGTATTCGTCCAGGTAGGCTATTCGTCCAGATAGGCTATTCGTCCAGGTAGGTGAGGAACCCGTGTGGGTCGTCGTTCTCACCCCTCACGGTCTCCCAGTAGTGCTTCTGGAGCGCGAGAGTGACGGTACCCGCCGTGCCCGAGCCGATCGTGATCCGGTCTACACTCCGCACCGGAGTAACCTCGGCGGCGGTCCCGGTAAAGAAGAGCTCGTCGGCCGTGTAGAGGCTCTCACGCGGGATGTCCTGCTCGCGCACCTCGTAGCCGAGATCATGCGCCATGAGGATGATCGAGTCGCGGGTGATACCCTCCAGCGACGTTCCGTCGAGAAACGGGCTGATGATCACGCCGTCCCTCACGAGGAAGAGGTTCATGCCGCTGCCCTCGCTCACGAGCCCAGTAGGCGCGAGGGCGATCGCATCGACGTAGCCGTTCGCGATGGCTTCCATCTTCATGAGCTGAGCGCTCAGGTAGTGGCCGCCCGCTTTCGCGCGCTGTGGATACGTGTTCGGGTGCGCACGCAGCCAAGACGAGACGCACACGTCTACGCCGTTCTTTAGCGCGTCTTCGCCGAAGTACGCGCCCCACGGCCACGCCACGATGTACGTCTCGATGGGGCTGCCGAATGGGTTGATTCCGGGTGCACCGTAACCGCGCAAAACCATCGGCCTGATGTAGCAGCTTGTGAGTTCGTTCTTGCGCACGACTGCTTTGCAAGCATCCGCGAGCTGCTCGGCGGTGTGCTCGGGGAGCATCCGGTAGATCTTCGCGGAGTCCTGGAGCCGACGGATGTGCGCTCCGAGTCGGAAGATCGCCGGACCCTTGGGGGTCTCGTACGTGCGTATGCCCTCGAAGACCGATGTGCCGAACTGTACCGCGGTGGAGAGCAGGTGGAGGTGGGCGTCCGCCCACGGGATCATCTCATCGTCTTTCCAGATCCATTCCGATTCTTGAAGCTCCACTGCTCCCATCAGACTAATCCTTTGATCCAGCCGCCATCGACGGCGATCGACTGTCCGGTTATGTACGACGCCTGCTGCGAACACAAGAACGCTGCTACCGCGCCGAGCTCTGGCGGATCCGCGAGCCGCCCCATCGGGATCTCGGCCTCCCAACCCTCGTAGGCGGCCTCAACGGTGATCCCCTCCCGTTCCGCGACGGCTTCGGCGAGGTGGATCAGGCGTTCGGTGCGCGTGAAGCCCGGCAGCACGTTGTTCACGGTCACGTTGTACGGCGCCACTTCGTTCGAAACCGTCTTCGCGAAGCCGGTGACGCACGCCCGTATCGAGTTCGAGAGAATGAGGCCCGCGACGGGCTGCTTCACCGAGATCGAAGTCACGTTCACGATCCGGCCCCAGCGTCGCTCCTTCATGCCCGGGAGCACGGCGCGCGTGAGGTTCACGACGCTCTCGAAGTTCTGGGCGATCGCGTCTCTCCACACTGCCGCCGAATGGTCCTCGAAGGTGCCGGCGGGCGGCCCGCCGGTGTTCGTCACCAGGATGTCGATCTTGCCGAACGCGTCCTTCGCGGTGCTCACGAGTTCCTCCACGCCGGCCGGATCCGTGAGGTCTGCGCTTACCGCTACTACCTGCGCACCGGTGGCCTCCGCGATCTGCGATCGCACCGCATCCAACTTCTCCGCCGAGCGTGAGTTGATGACGAGATCGGCACCTTCGGCGGCGAGCGCGTCCGCGATGGCGCGGCCAAGCCCTTGACTGGAACCACAAACGAGGGCGACTCGCCCCTTCAGCCCGAGATCCATCCGTAATGTCTCCTGATCCGCTAGGACTCGTCGTGGAAGTAGGAATCAGTGCCGTCGAGCCAGTCCTGACGAGGAGGGCTGAAGACATCCAGGTCGAAGGTGTCCTCGAGAGCCTCGGCGCGGTGTGGCACGTTCGACGGGATGAACAGGACCTCACCGGACGAGACGACGAGCTCCTGGTAGTCGGCCGAACCCTCGTCGCCGAGCCAAAAGCGGAGCGCGCCGTCCACGATGTAGGTGAGCTGCTCGTTCTCGTGGGAGTGCCACGGTACCACGGCGCCCTGATCCAGGTGCACATGTGCGATCATCATGCGGTCGCCGGTGAACACGCGCCGTGTGATGTCGTCTTTCACCGTCTCCAAGGGGATGTCGTCCCACTTGCTGTGGCGAACGGAAGAATCGCTCATTTCGGGGCTCCGATGTCGATTGGCGGACCGGCCAATCGGCACGGCGGAGCCCCCGCTGTCAATGGGCTCGCCGCCAGTACTTCGTCCTACTCCCGCAGAGGAACGGCGGCGGCGGCCCTGCTGGCTCTTCGAGCGGGGAGCCAGGTCTCCAATCGCCGGGCTGCTGAGGTCGGCGGCGAGCGTTGCGACACGCGAGGCGCCTTCTGCGAGCGAGCGCCGGCCATCCGCTGTCAGCTCGTAGTAGCGCCGGCGCGGCCGGCCCTCACGCTCGGCGGTGCGCTGATCCTCCCAACGGGCCGTGACCAGAACGCTCCTCTTGAGGCGCCCGAGCGTGGGGTACACGGTGCCCGACGGCAGACCGGTGCGCGTCACGATCTCGAGTCCGTACCCGCTGTTGGCGCGGATCGCGCCGAGGATCTGCAGCGAGGTGATGCCGAGAGAACGGGGCATGGTTCGTCTGTGAATGAGTCCGTATATAGAAATATAAGGTAAGTAGTATTTGAAATCTTGGACCCGGTCAAGTGTGAGTTGGTTGCGCACTGGGATCTGGGTTAGCCCGGGGGGGTAGCGCCGTAGACGGGAATCGCACATCGGGGGATCCGTGACCGACCGCATCGACAAGACCGACGCCGAGTGGCGGGAGCTGCTCAGCGAAGAGGAGTACGAGGTCCTTCGCAAGAAGGGCACGGAGCGCGCCTTCACGGGGAAACTCTTGGGTGAGAAGACCGCCGGCACGTACCGGTGCAAGGGGTGCGGTGAACCGGTCTTCTCTTCGCACACCAAGTACGACTCCGGCTCCGGATGGCCGTCGTTCTACGAGCCGATGGAGGGCGGCTCGGTCGAGACCGAAACCGACCGCAGCCTCTTCATGACGCGTACGGAAGTGCACTGCTCGAAGTGCGGCGGACACCTCGGGCACGTCTTCCCTGACGGGCCGCAGCCGAGTGGGCAGCGCTACTGCATCAATTCCTGCTCGCTGGACTTCGACGAGTCGGGTGCGGAGCCGATGGAGATCTCATCCGAGCGCGCGAGCGGCGGAGCCTCCGAGCCGGGCTGAGGGGGCGCACGGGCGTGTAGCCGTCAGCGAACTGGCTCGAGCGCGATGAGCCCTTCGTTCATGTCCGAGACCCAGACCAGCCCGTTGTGGAGCTGGGGAGCCCAGGCACACGTGTCCTGGCTGGGACGATTACAGAAGCCGGAGCCGCCGTTGTATCGGAGCCCGGCGATCTCCCGGCCCTGTCGGTCGAGCTCTCCCAGGAGTTCGCCGGTGACGTCGAGCGCGCGCAGTCCTTCGGCGTACCACGCCACGTAGAGGGTGCCCGTCGCCTCATCGAGCCAGAAGTTGTGTGGCGGCTGCCCGGGGACGCCGTAGGTGGCCACTTTCCGGGGCTCGCGCAGGTTGCGCACGTCGACCACGTGCATGAGGCCGGGGGTGCCGAAGTCTTCTTCCCCGACGAAGACGTAGCCGGCTTCGGGCCAGTACCAGGCGTTGTGGGTCTGTCCGCCGAGCTCCTCTAGCCGGGAAACCTCGACCGGGGCCTCGGGCGTGCCACCGGCGATGCCGTAGCCGACGTCGAGGATCACGAGTCCGGCGTTCCAGTGCGACAAGAAAGCGAGCCCGTCGCGCACGTAGACGTCGTGCAGAGAGCTCGAGCCGGCCCAGTAGCGGCCGACGATGCGGGGCGAGGTCGGATCCGAGATGTCCAGTATGCGAAGCCCGAAGCCCGTGCCGTCCACAGCGACGTATGCGTAGTCCCCATCGATCCAGACGTTGTGAACGCCCGACTCCAACTCCGACGTGAACCGGCCGAGGACGGTGGGTGCCAGCGGGTCGGCCAAGTCGAGGATCGTGATGCCGTTGAGCGTGTCTTGCGAGTGCTCGTGTGTGATGATCGCGAGCGTCCCGTCGGCCCGGATTTTCACGTCGTTCACCTTCCGTGCGTCGATCTCCAGTGAGAAGACCTTCTGCGCAGAAGAGGGGTCGGCTATGTCCCACACGTTGAGCGTGTTCCCGAAGTTGATGCCGGTGCCGACCGGCCGACTACCCCACGTGCCGGCGTAGGCCACCGTACCGTGAAGCCAGAGGTCGGACGTGTAGCGTTCGGATTCCTGAGCCCGGCCCACGATGTTGAATGAGCCGGTGAGCCCGCGCTCGTTCACGTCCAGTCGGAGCGTATCGGAGGCGACGCCGGCGCGGGCGACGAGTGTGACATTCCCTGCCTCATACGCGACGAACTGGCCGCTCGTGCCCAGGTGTCCGGCGTCGGACGGCTCCAGGCTCCACGAGACCGGCACCCCCTGGAGCACGGTCCCATTCGCGTTTCGCGCTTCCAGCGGTAGCGAGACCACATCGCCCACGCGAGCCGTCGTCTGAGTGGAGAGGATCTCGACACTCACCACCGCGCTGTCGGAGTAGTCGAGGACCACGAAGCGCACCGCGACCTGAGCGCTGGTCTGCGACCCACCACGAGCGGTGATCGCGGCGTCGTACTCGCCCGGGATCAGCGATCCTTGCACAGAGAGTGAGACAGTTAGCGTCCGGGCTGCACCCGCGTTCAGCGTGGGAATCTCCTGAGGGGCGGTCATCAGGTGCGAGCCCGGAACCGTGGCGCCGTCGGCGTCGCGAACTCCCGATACCAGGAGCTCGACCGGGCCCACGGCCTGACCACCCGTGTTCCGGAGCTCGATCTGGCCTTCCCGAAGCGTGCCCAGGTCGAGCATGGGTTCCGAGAACTCGAGGTGCGGCGGGGCCTCGGGCTCAGAGGTGAGCGAGCACGACGCCAGTAGCACCAGCGCGGTGGCGGCGAGCAAACAGAGGCGAAGTCGTCGCGCGAGCACCCGAGACTAGTCTCCGAAAAAGGACATGAAGGCGGAACTGCTTCGCCGCGCCGCTGAATCAAATACGTGCGAGTCGCGGCGAGTTTGCAAGGCGGGCCCGAAGGTTCAACACCCTGCGCGCCTTGTCTACCTTACGAGGCTGCATCGGCTGCGACCCGCGCGGAAGGGGTTCGATTGTTAGACAGGACGAGAAAGGGAGTTGTGGGCGCACACGCCTGTGCGGCGATTCTCGTCGCGCTGGTGCTCTCCGCCTGCGGTGGAAACAGGCCCCCTCCGGGACCGGGGACCTCACTGGGCACGCCGCCGGACCTGCGGGGGAGACGAGTGCTGGTATTGCCCGTGCAGCAGGTACTCGGCGTCTCCGGCGATCCCGACGCGGAGCTCGCGTTCGGGCTCCGGGACCGCACGCAGGACGTCACCTGGGTGCTCCCACATGAAGTGGAGGAGATCCTCGCACGCTCGCCGGCGATCAACGCGAGCACGCGTGGCCTTCCCGTAGGACTCTTCCTGCGGGCAGAAGTGCGCAGGATCGGAGATCCCCTCTTCGGGGAACTCCGGAGGATGGCGGCGCTCGTCAATGCCGACGCGGTGCTGTTGCCGGTGCAGGCGGCGCTCGCCGCCGACGTTGGAGAAGACCCCACGATCCGATGGTCAGTGGCGCTCATCGAGGTTCGAACGGGGCGAGTTCCCTGGTTCGGCGTCGTAGAAGGTGGGGCGTTTCCGGAGGGCGATCCCCGGGGTCTGGCCTCCTCGGTCGACCGGCTGGCCCGGACGTTGCTGTGGTACGTGGCTCGATGAAGACGGGATAGCGTACGCGAAGGAGAGATATGATCGCGACGAACATGAAGCGTAGAACGCACAGGACGGTTCTTGCGGCGGTGGTGTCGGTCTGCGTGGGCTGTCAGGAGCCTGTGGATCTTGCCGTGCCGACTCCCTCTGAGGTGAAGGAATACTACATATACGACGGTGCGCTGAGCGCCGAGGTGACAGGGAACGTCGTCACGGTTTCGGTCGCACAGGACCCCCAAATGTTACGCCGGGGCGGCTCTCTGTGGGCGAAGGTGGGACCGTACATTTTCGTGTTCTCAGACGAGACGCACCAGCTCTTCCAGGACTATGCGGGACTGGCAGGGGTCCGCGTCGTCACCACCGTCGGAGGCGTGCGGGTGGCAAGCGTGCTGCTGGCGAGGGAGACGCTCAGCGACGTGCTGTGGCGTAGATCGCTCAACATCGCGGGTAAGGCTCGCCGTGACGGCACCGAGCAGGTTACGCTGCTGCAAGACCTCGTCCGTTGGGGTGAGGACCGCACCGAGTACGAATACAATCCCAGATACACGCGCGGTCGCTGATGGCGAATTGAAGAGCCATGTCACAGACCGTTACCGTGATCCCTGGAGACGGGATCGGACCCGAAGTCACGGACGCCACGCTCGCGGTCCTCAAGGCCGCGGGCGCCGACCTCGAGTACGACATGCAGCAGGCCGGACTCATCGCGCTACGGGAGCAGCGCAACCCTCTGCCGAAGAGCACTCTGGAGTCCGCGGAGGCGAACCGGATCATTCTCAAGGGTCCGCTCACGACCCCGTCTGGCTCCGGCTTCCGCTCCATCAACGTCGAGATGCGAAGGGCGTTCGATCTCTACGCCAACGTGCGGCCCGTGCGCACGCTCGTCCCCGGGGGACGGTACGAGGACATCGACCTCGTGCTCATTCGCGAGAACACGGAAGGTCTCTACGTGGGAGTGGAGCACTACATCGGCATACACGGTGACCCGCGCGCGGCCGCCGAGTCGGTCATGATCATTACCCGCTTCGGGGCCGAGCGCATCTGCCGCTATGCGTTCGAATACGCGCGCGCCCACGGTCGGAAGAAGGTCACGCTCGCGCACAAGGCCAACATCCTGAAGTACACGCAGGGCCTCTTCCTCGACGTGGGAAGGGAGGTCGCGAAGGAGTATCCGGAGATCGAGTGGGAGGACCGCATCATCGACGCGACGGCGATGATGCTCGTGCTCGATCCGTACCGCTTCGACGTCCTGGTCATGGAGAACATGTTCGGGGACATCCTCTCCGATCTCATGGCCGGACTCGTGGGTGGGCTCGGCCTCGCGCCGGCTGGAAACATCGGGGCCGATGCCGCGATGTTCGAGGCCGTGCATGGCTCGGCTCCGGACATCGAGGGCCAGGGCATCGCGAACCCGACGGGACTGCTCCTGTCCGCGTGCCTGCTGCTCGATCACGTCGAGCAGCCGGACGTCGCGTCGAGGATCCGCGACGCGATCGATACCGTCATTCTGGCCGGCGCGAGTCGGACGGTGGACATGGGCGGTAGTGCCTCGACGAAGGAGTACACCGAAGCCCTCGTGCGCGCCCTCGCCTGACCTGCCCATGACCGAAGACGGCCCCGACTGGCGCGATCGCTACCCGGACGAGATCACCTGCGTTCGCTGCCTCGAAGTGCACGACCAGATGTACCTGGATCGGCTGCTCTGGTGTGACCGGTGCCGCTCCCTGGCGAGAAACCGAGCCGGTTGGTGGGGCTGGGTCGGTGGCTGGAGCTTCGGCCTCGGCATTGCGGGCTACATCTGGATCTTCGTCCGCCCCACGGATCTCGTGATCGGCGGTTGGTTCGGAACGGTCGCGATGGGGATCTGGCTCGGCACAAGGGTTTGCCGTGAACTCGCGTACGGCGTCATCCGCTTCATGAACGCGCGAGCCGTAGAGGCCAGTCCACCCAAGGCGGACAGGACCTCCGAGTAGGGCTACCGCTCGGCTCCCGCCCGGTCCCATTTCTGGGCGTCTAGGTTATTTTCCCGTCTCTGGACACGGATCCGGGACCGACACCCGACACGGACGGAATACGAGCGATGGCCCGCTTCGAAGGCATCGACTTCTACGACATCGACTCGCTCTTTTCGGAAGAGGAGCGGATGATTCGCGACACGGTCCGCTCCTTTGTCGAAGACCGCGTCATGCCGATCATCGGCGAGGCGTACATCGAGCGGAAGTTCCCGAGACAGCTCATCCCAGAGCTCGGCGAACTCGGTGTGTTCGGTGCGAACCTGCCGGAAAAATACGGCTGCGCCGGACTGAACAACGTGGCGTACGGCCTCATCATGCAGGAGCTCGAGCGGGGCGATTCCGGCATCCGCTCGTTCGTTTCCGTACAGGGCGCGCTCGTCATGTACCCCATCTTCGCGTTCGGGAGTGAAGAGCACCGGACCGAGTGGTTGCCCAGGCTCGCCACCGGGGAAGCGATCGGATGCTTCGGCCTGACCGAAGCGGACTACGGGTCCGATCCGGGCGGCATGGTCACCACCGCGAAGGAGACCGCTGACGGGTGGCTGCTCAACGGCGCCAAGATGTGGATCACGAACGGTTCGATGGCGGACGTGGCAGTCATCTGGGCCCAGACCCGCGAAATCGGGGACGTGAAGGGTATCCGCGGCTTCGTGGTGCCGACGGCCACCCCCGGCTTCAGCGCGCGCGACCAGAAGGGCAAGCTCTCGCTGCTCGCGAGCGATACCAGCGAGATCGTGCTGCAGGATGTCGAGCTCCCCCAGAGCGCCGTGCTGCCCGAAAGCACCGGCGGCCTGAAGCAACCGCTCATGTGCCTCACACAGGCACGCTACGGCATCGCCTGGGGTGCGGTCGGCGCCGCGATGGCGTGCTTCCACGAAGCGCTCTCGTATTCCAAGGAGCGCCTCGTATTCGGCTCGCCCATCGGTGGGAAGCAGATCCAACAGGTCCGGCTCGCCGACATGCTCACGAGCATCACGACCGGGCAGCTGCTCACCTACCGTCTCGGCCGGATGAAGGACGAGGGCACGATGACGCCACAACAGGTCTCGCTCGCGAAGCGCGCCAACGCCGACATGGCGACGAACATCGCGCGGGAAGCACGCCGTCTGCTCGGTGCGAACGGCATCCTCGTGGAGTACCACTCGATGCGGCACATGGCCAACCTCGAGTCGGTGTACACGTACGAGGGGACGCACGACATCCACTCGCTCATCCTCGGCCAGACGCTGACAGGGCTGAGCGCCTTCTAGCCTAAGCCTAGTCGGCTGCGAGTAGGCCGGCCCTCGCGCATTCCGCTGCCACCGTCAGGTAACGACCGACACCGTCGCTCCCGACCACGTACGGGTGTGGGTCGCCGTCGCCGCGGGTCGCCAGGGCTGGCATCTTGGTCGGGGATCCGTCGAAGCTGGGGTGGTTCGAGATCAGCACGTCGGCGCCCGCGGCGCTCGCGAGATCCCGGAAGCGCTCGGCGGACTCCACGTACTCCCCGAACCATCGCGCATCCTCACCTCGCCCCATGAAGTTGAATGCGGTACCGCCCCACAGGGCCGCCATGTGCTGGCTGTCTCCGTCCGTGACGGGAATCAGCGAGGAGATCGTTCCCGGCGTATGTCCGGGCGTATGGTGGAGCACCAGCGTCGTTTCACCGAGCCGTAGCTCGTAACCGTCCTCGGCCACGATGTCGCGCTCGGGCTTCGGCCAGTCGCCCCGGCTATTGTCGAGCAGGTCCCAGTCGGCGGCAGCGAGTACGACCCGCGCGCCGAAGCGGTCCTGCAGGTACCGGGCGCCGCCGACGTGATCCCGGTGCGCATGGCTCACGACGACGTATCGGATGGTCTCCGGGTCCAGGCCCAGCTTCGTGAGACCCTCCACGATCTCGGCCTCTACCGAGTACTCGAAGAGAGGGTCGATGATGATGATCCCCTCCGACGTGGTGACGGCCCAGGCCGTGTACCGCGTCTGACCCACGAAGTAGAGGTTGTCGAAGACCTGGAGCGGCTCGGCGTACCACTCGGACCGCGGTGGAGGTCCCGGAGCACGGGGGGTCGCCGGACGAGTCTGTGCGGCGGGCGCAGGGGTCGGCGGTTGTGCTGTGGCCCGGGTGCACAACAGATCCAGAAGCGCACCGTGTTCCTCTCCGGACGCGACTGTGGCGGCGGCCACGTGCTGTTCGATGGTGAGGACTTCGGGCGGCGCTTCCTCAGCAGGGGCGCAGCTCGAGAAGACCGCGATCACGGCCACGAAGAGACCCGTCGTATGTGCTGTCATTCCATGCCTCCCGACGCTAGTGCTAAGTGCTAGTGGAAGAACAAGTACGCGATGAAGATGCCGGCCACGATCGCGGTGCCGTCGGCGATGAGGCCGCAGGCCACGGCGTGCCGGGTCTTGCGCACCGACACCGATCCAAAGTACAGCGCAATGATGTAGAACGTCGTGTCGGTGGAGCCCTGGAATGTGCTCGTGAGACGACCGATGAACGAGTCCGCGCCGTGCGTCTGCATGGCGTCCACCATCATGCCGCGCGCGCCGCTCCCGCTGAGCGGCTTCATGAAAGCGGTCGGTAGTGCCTCGATGAAGTCGGTGTTCAATCCCAGGACGGTGAAGACTCTCCCGATGCCCGCGACCAGCAGGTCCATGGCGCCGGAGGCGCGGAACACCCCGATGGCGACGAGGATGGCCACGAGGTAGGGGATGATCTTGATGACGACGGGAAAGCCCTCCTTTGCCCCCTCGATGAACGCGTCGTAGACGTTCACCCTGCGCACCGCCGCCATGAAGATGAAGAGGGTGATGATGCCGAAGAGCATGACGTTCGCCACGACGGTCGACACCAACTCGACCTCCTCCGGGGGCAGGCTGGAGAAGTAGTAAATGATGGCCGCGATCACCGCGGTGATGCCGCCCAGATACGCCATCACGACCCGGTCGAAGAGGTTGATGCGCTGCACGACGGCTACCGAAATCAGCCCTGCCATCGTGGAGAAGAAGGTGGTCAGGAGGATGGGCAGGAAGATGTCCGACGGATTGGCGGCTCCCATCTGGGCGCGGTAGACCATGACGCTGATGGGGATCAGCGTCAGCCCCGACGTGTTGAGCACCAGGAACATGATCTGCGCGTTGGACGCGGTGTCCTTCTCCGGGTTCAGCTCCTGGAGTTCCTGCATGGCCTTGAGGCCCAGAGGCGTCGCCGCATTGTCGAGACCCAGCATGTTCGCAGCGAAATTCATGATGATCGAGCCGTGCACTGGGTGGTCCCGCGGAATCTCCGGGAAGATCCGGTGGAAGAAGGGGCGCACCACCTTGGCGAGGGCTGCGATGACGCCGCCTTTTTCGCCGACGCGCATGAGTCCCAGCCAGAGCGTGAGCACGCCGGTGAGGCCCAGCGAGATCTCGAACGCGACCCCGGCCATGTCGAAGGTGCTCGCGACCATGGCGGTGAAGATCTCGGTGTCGTGGAAGAACACGAGCTTCACCCCCGCCACGACGAAGGCGATCAGGAAGAAGCCGATCCAGATGACGTTGAGAACCATGGACGCGCGCTAGTGTTATGGCTGAATCGGTCGAGTGAGGAGCTCGACGAGCACCGGCACATGCTCGCGGACCGCCTCGTCGGGTGTGATGAGCCCGAACTCGTACGTCACTACGGGCAGCCCCTGTTCCGCGCCCCAGGTGCCGAAGGAACCCGGCGTGGGGTAGCCGACGTCCGGCACCAGCGGCAAGCCGCTGCGCTCCGCAATCCACCGTCCCAGCTCGCTGTCATTCGGGTCGTCGATGCAGGCGAGGGGCGCGTGCAGCGCGACGACCGCCTCCGGCTCCAGCTCCCGGATGAGCAGAATGAGGGCTTGGGTCTCGGGCTCGGAGCCGGGCGAGTCACCCGGACTCAGTGCGACATCCCTGGGGGCATCGAGGGTGGAGCGGTGCAGCACGGGGTCGCTTCGCCAGTCGCTCGTAGGAAAGTTCCGGTTCAAGTCCACGCCGCGGGCGTTCCCTCGCGTGCCACGGATGAGCCCGTCCGGATTGGCCGCGAGCACGACCGCACAGTGGGGCGAGGGTTCCGCCAACTGTCGAAGCGCCTTGGAAAGCGCGGTGGTCGTCTCTGCTTCCTCCCCGTGGATCGCGGCGAAGACGAGGAGGCGGCAAGGTTCCGCGGAGCGCCAAACCTCGAGGGCGCTCCCCAAGTGGGAGTGGCCGTACGCGTCGCTTTCCCACGGGATGGTGCCCTGTTCCTGTCGCGGGCGGAGGCTCAAGAAAGATTCCTGTTGGTGTTGATGACGAACCGCTGGTAGATGTCCTCCAGGTGCTCGAGAACCGTTCCCTTCAGCTCGAGGTCGGATGCCGAGAGGGTGGCACGGAGAATATCGGTGGTGAGCCCCTTTTCGCACGGGGCGGCCACAGGTGCATGGCTCAGGTGCCAGCGCTCAGGCGCCACCCCCTGCCGATCTTCGTCGTAAGGGCGAAAGAAGCCATAGCCAGTGCCGGCGGCGATCTTCTCGTCGAGCCACTCGTGCAGAGGCGCGAACATGCCGCCGGTCTCCACCTCCTCCGGGATCAGCTCGATCTCGTACGCACTGGGGCGAGCGTTCTCGTCGTAGACGTCGATGTCCGTGCCCCAGTGGTGTCGGGAGGCGCCGGGTAGGGCCGACCACCGCAGGATCGCGTAGACGAGCTCGCGTTCGTTCAGGTGCTCGATGTCCAGGGGCACTGCACGGGAATCCAGCACGGCGAGCTCGCCGGTGGCCTTCCGGTTCCAGATGGAGCTCTGGCGGTCGAGGCTCCGGAATCCACTGAAGATGCGCAGGTCGAAGCCCGCGACCAGCGCGTCGTCCCGGAGGCGTAGGAACGGCTGCACAACGTCCCGGTGGAGCTGGGCGCCGAGCCGCTGGGTGTCGGCGGACGAACAGAGGTGGCTGTCGGTCTGGCCGATGAGCGACGCGGGGTCGATCCAGTGGGCGCCGCCGGTGGCGAACGCTCTCGGCGTGGGTACCGTGTGGCGCATCGTCTTCCTCCTGAGGGTCTGCGGGTCAGTCGTGGGGCACGGAAGCGAACGAGCTACCGCACCAAACGACCACCCTCGACCCAGTTCTCGCCGTCGACCGTGACCGTCGCATCCACGAAAAAATTCCAGCGTACATAGCCACCGGCCACGGTCCCGCCCAGCTCCGTGTTGTCCCCCAGCGAGAGCCGAACGACACCCGCGCCGTACCCGTAGTAGGGAATCCACCGCTCGCCCGCGCTGGGTATCGCGAGCAGGGGGTTGAAGCCGAGCGCGAACTCCCGGAACGCTTTACCCGCGTCGCCTGCGGCCTCGATCTCGCTCAGCGCAGCATCAGCTCCTGCGGACGCCTCGAGCGAGACCATCACGCCGCGCTCGAACCGGAGCGTGAGGTTCTCCGTCCGCTCCCCGCCCCAGACGGAGGGTGGGAAGACGATGGTGCCCTCGATGCTCTCCTCGATGGGCGCGACGCGGATCGCGCCCGCGGGAAGCTCCACCTCTCGATCGATCAGATTCCGCCCGGTGCGCGCCCGTGCCGCGGACGCGTCCCCGTCTTGCTTGGTGACCGGCCGGTCACCGATTCGGAACGAGATGTCCGTTCCCGCGGGAGTGGTTACCCGCACCGTCGCGTCGCGCATGGCGTCCTCGAACGCGCGCTGCGCTGCGCCCAACGCCGCGTAGTCCGTGTCGGTAAGCACGCTCACGTAGAAGTCGTCCACCATCTCGTCGATGGCCCGGAGCGTGCCGTCCAGGTTGTACGCGCCCAACCAGTGGAAGTGAATCGTGCGGCCGCGGTCCCCACGCAGCACGTCCTGCATCGCCGCGTACACGGGGTTGGCGGGGGTCGGGCCGGGCAGCATGAGCGCGGCGTCCACATCGGTGAGCAGTCCGGCGAGCGCATCCCGGGGCTGCCCGATCAAGCTGCGGGTGAAGTCCGTGGCCCAGTCGTCGGGGGCTTCGCCCTCCACGGCCCACACGCCGAGATCTACCGCGCCGGCCGACTCGACGCCTGTCCTGAGCAGTGGCATGAGCGGATCGAAGCGCCCGGGCAGTGCCACGAGCAGCACGCGTTCGCCCGGTTGTAGATCGAGCCGCACGAGCAGCACGTCCGCGACCCGCTGGAAGTCGATCGCGGCGCTTGCTTCGGCCGACGCGTCCGCGATGCCGTCGCTGGACCTGGCCGTATCGCCGCAGGCGTGGAGGAAGGGGATCAGGGTCACCAGCACAGCAGATAGGATGCGGGACATCGGATGCTCCTCGCTCGTGACTTCCAGCGGATCAGGACGTGAAGTCGCCATCGTGACACCCCCGGTGGAGAAGCGCCAGACCACGTGCGCGGGGGCCCGCAAGACCCCATTTTCCGCATCCCCCGCCACTGATCGCCGGAGATGGACCCATGCGCCGTTTCGCCGCCGTCATCGCTTCTGTTATGGCCGCTGTTGTCGCTCTCAGCACCCTCGGGCTCACGGCCCCACTCACCGCCCAGGACTTCGACGCGGTCCAGATCCGTACCCAGTCTCTGGGCGGCGGCATCTACATGCTCATGGGACAGGGTGGCAACATCGGATTGTCGGTCGGCGAGGACGGGGTCTTCATCGTGGACGACCAGTTCGCTCCGCTCACCGACAAGATCCTCGCGGCGATCGCCGAAATCACCTCCGAGTCCGTGCGCTTCGTCTTCAATACGCACTGGCATGGGGACCACACGGGCGGCAACGAGAACCTGGGACGCACCGGCGCGCTCATCGTGGCGCACGAGAACGTGCGCTATCGGCTGAGCATGGATCAGGTGCTCGAGCGCATCGGGCGTCCCGCTGCCGAGAGTCCCGCGGTCCCCGAGGGGGCCTGGCCCGTGGTCACTTTCACCGAAGACGTGACCTTCCATCTGAACGGTGACGAGCTGCACGCGTTCCACGTCGAGAACGCGCACACCGACGGCGATGCGATCGTGCACTTCAAGCGCGCCAACGTCGTGCACATGGGGGACACGTTCTTCCGTGATCGCTTCCCCTTCATCGACACCGCGACCGGGGGATCGATCGATGGCATGATCGCCGCGTCCGGGACTGCGCTCGCGGTCATGGACGGCGAGACCCAGGTCATTCCCGGTCACGGTGCGCTCTCGAACCGGGAGGATCTGCGCCGGTACCGCGATGCGCTCAAGACCATGCGCGATGCCGTCGCGGATCTCATGGAGCAGGGCCGTTCGCTCGAGCAGATCGTCGCGGCGCGCCCCATCCGCGCGCAGGCCGAAGCGTGGGGGCAGAGCGAAGAGGCGGAGGCGTCCTTCGTGGCGACGATCCACCACGGGATCGGCGCACGATAAGCACGTCGCCGCGAATTCTCGTCGACGCGGACTCCTGCCCGGTCAAGGAAGAGACGTACCGCGTGGCCAAGCGGTACGGCCTGCGCGTGGTGCTCGTGTCCGCGCAGTGGCTGCGGGTGCCCCCAGAGCCGTGGCTGAAGCTCGAGGTGGTCAAGGATGGGGGCCAACTGGACGCGGCCGACGATCGGATCGTAGACATCGCGGGGCCGGGAGACATCGTAGTCACCGAGGACATCCTGCTGGCGGGGCGCTGCCTCGAAGAGGGAGCGCAGGTGTTGAGTCCGCGCGGCAGAACCTTCACCGAGGACTCGATCGGGGAGGCGATCGCGACTCGTGAGCTGATGGCCGACCTGCGTGAGTCCGGTGAGATCACGGGTGGTCCCGCGCCCTTCGGGAAGCGGGATCGCTCCAACTTTCTGCAAGAGCTCGACGCGGCCGTTCAGAAGCTCCGAAGGTCCGCGCGCTAGCGGCTGTTTGCAGGACCGAATCGATCGCCGTTACGGCGCTGGCTTCGGGTTGACCCCCGAACCTCGCTGGGTAGCTTTCTCGGCTCCCCACCGGGTTGTCTCGGTCGGGTCTGCCCTGCTAGCTCAACTGGCTAGAGCAACTGACTCTTAATCAGTAGGTTCGGGGTTCGACTCCCCGGTGGGGCACTCAGGGAAACAAATAGGCACAACGATTGTGGGCCTCCCGGGCGTAGTTCGGGAGGCCCATTGTTGTGTCCGTGTGTAACATCGTGTAACGGAAGATCTAGGACAGGTCCACGGAAGGAGGCCTGGGACGACCGGGCCCGGCCCATGGAGCACGACAGGGCACGGCAAGAATCATTGACCAATTCATCGGTTTCATATTCAATCCGATTGTGACCAGTTCCGGCTAGAACAGCGGGACACAACAGAACTCGGACAAAGGGAGGAAAGGATGCCTTAATCCAACGAGGAGATCTTGATGAGCACTTCTGCACCCGGCGGTCCACTCCCCCTGCTTGTGACCGCCAAGGACATCGCCGCGGAGTTGGACCTTCCACTCCCGAGGATCTATGAACTGGCGCGGGCGCGCCAGATCCCCGCCGTGCGTCTTGGCCGCGCGCTCCGCTTTGACCGCGACAGAGTTCGAGCCTGGCTGGCCAGAGGTGGTACCGAGGCGCAGGAGTGATGAGCGCCGAGGCACAACTCATGACGCGCATGGCCGAGTTCGATCTCCGGCCGCCTGAGATCCTCTTCGACCACAAGCTCCACCGCTTCAAGGCTGGGGGTGACAAGGGCACCCACCGCTCGGGCTCGGGCTGGTACCGGGCATACACCGATCAGCGCGGCGCCGTCTTCGGCTGTCACCGCACTGGTGTCGATGAGGCGTGGCAAATCCAGAACGGCGAGACGAAACCGACCGAAGATGAGCGGCGCGAGTGGAAGGAACGCGCAGCGTCGGCCAAGGCCGACCGCGAGAAGAGGCGAGCCGTTGCGCAGGCTAAGGCGCAGGCAATTTGGAAGGGTGGGCCGAAGGCCGAGGCCGACCACCCGTACCTCCAGGACAAGGGCATCAAGCCCACGGGCCTGCGTCAGACCGAGGACGGTAAGAAGCTGATCGCGCCGATGCGCGGCGACAACAACGAAATCGTCAGCCTTCAGACGATCACCGCCGACGGCGTCAAGCGGTTCATGGCGGACGGCTGGATCAAGGGCACGATGGCGAGCATCGGATCGCGCACAGCCTCTCGAGACATCATCTACATCACCGAGGGTTGGTCGACCGGAGCGAGCATCAACGAGGCGACCGGCGCACCTGTGGCCGTGGCGTATTACGCCGACAACCTTGCGGCCGTCACGAAGAGGATGGCCGAGAAGTTTCCCGACTCGAAGCTCATCATCGCGGCCGACAACGACTTCTGGACGAAGCGCCCAGACGGCACTCCATGGAACCCCGGCGTGGAGGCTGCTCGCCGTGCCGCTGAGGAGACGGACGCCCAGGTGGCGATACCCACCTTCCCGTTGGACGCCAACTGCCAGGACCAAAAGTGCAAAAAGGATTGCGACCTCGATCACCCGACTGACTACAACGACCTAAGGCAGTTATTCGGCGACGACGCTGTGAGGCGCTGCCTAATTCCTCGCGCTGCCCACGAGGTTCCGCTGCCCGACAGCATGGACGGCTCCGACGTCGAGTTCACGACGGAGGAACGCGAAACCCCGACTGAGTCCCCGAAAGAGTGGCCTGAGCACCCCCGCCTTCCTGGCCCGCCGGAGCCCGACCGACTCCCGGTGGAGGTGCTTCCTCCTGTCCTGCGGGACATGGCCCTGACGATCCAACGCGCCACCCAGGCCCCATCGGACGCGGCGGTGGCCGCCGTGCTGGGCGCGGTATCCGTGGCGGTGGTCGGCCAGGCGCTGGTAGAGATCTGTCCCCGGCGGCAATGGCGGAAGCCCGTCCACACCTTCGTCGGGATCGAGATGCCGTCCGGCACCGGAAAGTCGCCGCTTATCGAGCGCGTGAAAGAGCCCATCGAGCGATGGGAGGCGAAACGTGCGAGGGATCAGCGCCCCGAGAGGAGAGCGGCGGCAGAGCGGCTGAAGCTGGCAGAGGAACGGTTGGCGCGCGCGAGGAAGAAAGCCGCGAACCAGAAGGCTAGCGACGAGGATCAGTCCGCGTACCAGAACGCGGTGGCGGAGCATACGAAGGCAGAGGGTGCACCCCGCGGCGACTTT
The DNA here is from genome assembly GCA_022560615.1 of Gemmatimonadota bacterium. Lineage (NCBI taxonomy): Bacteria > Pseudomonadati > Gemmatimonadota > Gemmatimonadota bacterium. Next base: position 2,950 of record JADFSR010000020.1, on the reverse strand, counting down.
CAGCTTCTCATTCAGGACGCCACCGAAGAAGAGCTCGTCCGCATCATGGCCGACAACTGCGGCCGCGTGGCCTGCGTAGACTCGGAGGCCACCCTCCTCGAAGTGGCATCAGGCCGATACGGGAACGGTGACTCCCGCCTTGCTGCGTTGACTCACGGCTGGGACGGCGGGGCAATGCGCGTGAACCGCGTGTCCCGACCCCGCGTGGACATTCCCTCCGCCAACCTCGCCCTGCTCGTGGGCATCCAACCCGGCATCATTCACGGGATGCTGAACGCCCAGACGATGAAGCAAAGGGGAGTGCTGAACCGCTTCATCTGGGTGTCGCCCACCGTGGACTGGGACGACATCCTGGTCGGTGCCGACGTGCCCGCGCTAGACCTGGCCGCTGTTGGCCGGTACGGGGACGCCGTCACCCGCTTGCTAAACCTTCCGGCCCTATTGGCCCCGTCGGACCGGGTCCTCAAGATGTCGCCGGAGGCTCAGGAGGGTGTCTACCGCCTCGAGCAGATGAGGAAAGAGGGCATGCGCCCCGGAGGTCCCCTGGCCTCTATCCCTGGATGGGCCGGGAAGCTGCCTGACCACGGGGCCCGTATCGCCGCCCTCCTCACCGTCGCGGATCGAGCGGACCAGGGGGTGAATGACCCGTATGCAGAGCCCATACCGGGCTGGGCCATGGAGGCCGCCATCCGCCTGGTGCAGGCCATCGCCAGCCATGTGGTGAAGGTGACCGGCAAGGCTGGCGTCGACACGCTGGTGGTGAACGCCCGCTACGTGCTGGACCGTGCCCTGACGCTACCCGAAGAGCAGCGCACGGTCCGAGAGCTACATCGCGCATGTGACTCACGGCCAAGCCTACGGTTGAAGGACGATTTCCAGCCCGTCCTAGACGACTTGGTGTCCCGGGGCTACATCCGCACTCGATTGGACAAGGACACTGGCGGCCGTCCATCCAAGGTCTTCGAGATCAACCCGCACATCCTGCGAAAGAGGGACAAAAGGGACGAAAGCCACCCCGACGGTTCTCGAATAGCGACTTCTGGCCCTTCTGTCCCCGTGTCCGACACTCCTGCGACGAAAGCACCCGACCCATGGAGCGGTACCACCCCTCCGCCTTTGCCCAACGGCCCGGCCCAGGCCGACATGGAGCCGGAACCCGACCCCACCGATCTCCTCCTGGAGCCGACCCGACGATGACCCCAGACGAGCGCCGGGCCCGTGGCACCGAACTGTGCAAGCGCCTCGCCGCCGACGTGGCCAAGGTGGCACCGCCAGGGCTGGGCGCGTGGGCATCATCGTGGGACATCGTGGCAGAGGCGTCAGCCGTCTTCTGGATCGAATTGACCGCCTGGGAGGCGGCCCCTTCGGAGCCGGCACGGCTAAACGTGCGGGCCGCCTACGAAGCTGTGCTCGATGCCTGGCGCGAGGCCGCTCACCAATTCCAAGTGCACCAGCAGGAGGCAGACCTATGAAAACCCAATCCGCCGTGACCCCTACGGACTTCCGCGCTCTCCGATTGCAGTTAGGCACCCAAGAGCAAGTCGCGGCGCTCCTGGGCGTGAGCAGGTCGCTCATCGCCGCTTGGGAGACAGGGCGGCGAGCCATCCGACCCGAGACGTTTGCGCAGCTCGAGGCGCTCGTCGCGGCCAGCGATGTCTCGCAGACCGAATCCGCTACCGGACACGCCCCTCCCGAATATCCTGTGGGTTGGGTTCGATCCGAAATCCCTGCGTGTTTACGCCTTGCTGCGGGGCTGGACTGCCGCATGCCGCCCGGCGTGGTCAACCGTGACGCGTGCGGGTGCGGCGGGTACCCCGTCCTCGACCACGTACGAATGTGGCTCATGCCAGATGGCAGGTACGCCGTTACTTCCGAGCCCTATGGTGTCGACGGCGCGGCGCTCGCGTCGTTCGTCACGATCTGCAAAGGCTTGGGCCTCAATGTTGAGGTTAGCCCTGCCTCGCCGTACTCCCCTGGCTTGACGGTGCTCTTGATCATCACGCGGCGGGAGACGCAAGACGACTACGACGACGAGTGGTGCCTGTGAGCCCAGACTACCGCCGGACCCTGACCCAGCGCGCCCGTCGCCTGAGTGCGCCACCGTGTATTCCGAGGGCCTTCCGACAGGCATTAAAGGAACTCGGGTGGAGTCAGCCGGAAGCTGCGCGCCAGCTCGGCGTCTGTTCGGAGCATAGGGTCTCCGACTACTGCCGAGGGGAGCGGCGTGTCCCTCCGTACATCGCGGCCCACCTTCGCACCCACCTCGCCATAGGGCCCACGGACGCCTGGCCGACCTTCGAGCCGCGGGACTGGCCGTTGATGCTGCCGGAGGCGCTGAGGCCCAAGATGACTCTACCTTCCCAGGAGGATTGAGCGTCAGGATGCTCCCTCCTCGAACCGGGCACCTGCGGTCCCTGATCTGGCCGAGTTCCCCCTAGCTCGTCGGGTCCAGTATGTCTCTCGTCACGACTTCCTGTACCGACTGCATTATGAACGACTCCTGTCCCGGGTTCTCCGCCGACAGCTTCCTCACGCTCGTCTTGTACGCTTCCTTCGCCCGTTCCGCCACTTGGTCTAGGTGATCTTCCAGCTCCCTCCGCCTCTTCAGACGCTGATACTCCGTTGGGTCCAAGTGCTTCAGATGCTCCTCCGCCATCCGTCTCCACGGTGGCTGAATCACCGTCATCGGCAGCTTCTTCTTCGACGGCTCCTCAGTCTCCTCTTCAGCGATTAGCGCCGCCAGCGTGCCCTTCAGGGTGCCGACGTCGTCCATGTCGGACACGTCCTCGCCCGCCTCTTCGAGATCGTCCTGCGCTGAGACGTACCACCCTCTCAGGAAGGGCTTGAGGGCGCGCAGGCTGACGCCTAAATCGTCCGCCAACTGCCTTGCGAGGTCAGCAAACTTCCTGACGCCGCTCTCCACATAGTAAATCGTCATCTTGGGCCCCCT
>JADFSR010000019.1 GCA_022560615.1 Gemmatimonadota bacterium | reverse complement strand
CCGCGCGGTTGATCCATCGTCTCTCCTCGTCGGACCACCGCCTTCGGCGGCGGTGCCCGCTCGGCTACGACTCCTCGTCGTTCCTTGCCTGAACGCGCGCAAGCACCATGTGCGCGGCCCACTGTACTCCTTCAACAGCCTTCTAGGGCCTGCCGCAGTTCTCCCGCGGGGTGCTGGCACCGAGGAGCGCTTCCTCCTCCGCTTCCGATCCACTAGCTTTTCCGCCCTGCCGAAAGCGGCACAGGCAGTTATCCCGCTCCGTCCTACCACTGGCGCCGCAGCCAAGATGGTCGACATGACGGGGCCCGTTCCAACCCACGGACCGAGGGAACGAATCATGCGGCTTTACGAGGTCGTGTACATTCTCGACCCGGCGCTCCTAGAGGACGCCGTCACGGTCAAGCTCGAGAAACTCCACGAGCTGGTGACCTCCAAGGGCGGTGAGGTCTCCGCGATCGATCACTGGGGAACCCGCCAGCTCGCCTACCCGATCGACAAGCTGTCGACTGGCTACTACGTCGTGGCGCACTTCACGGCGGCTCCGGAGGCCCTGCCGGAGTACGAACGCCTGCTCAAGCTCGACGGCGAGGTGATGCGGTATCTGCTCGTGGTAAGCGAGGGTGAGCTCACCAGCGGCGCCTCGGTTCTGGGCGAGGCCCGGCCTCGTGCCACGGCCGAGGGCGCCGAAAGGGACGAGGACGAGGACGAGCAGGAGGAAGACGAGCCCAAAGAGGAAGAGGTCGAAGAGGAGGCTCACAACCGTGCCGGGCCCCCGGAATTCTCGGGCCCACGCGGGCGCCGTCGTAGGATGGAGGGTCCGCCCATCCTCGTCCTCGACTACAAGGACGTTGGCACGCTATCACATTTCATGACCGAGCAAGGCAAGATTCTGCCGAAGCGTACTACGAAGGTCTCCGCCGGTTTCCAGCGTCAGCTTGGCCGGGCTGTGAAGCGCGCACGATATCTCGCGTTGGTCCCGTACACGCGGCGTACCGAAGGCTGATCGAACGTGTCGGATCGCAGTTCAGTAGAGGTCGCGGCGGGGGAAGGTAGCAGCTGGCGTGGCGCCGCCGCCCTGCTCGCGGTCGTCTTCTTCGCCTCTGTCACCAACGCCGGCGTGCTGCTTGCGATCCCCTTCCTGCTGCTGGTTGGCGTGAAGGGCATGCGGGGCTTGGGGACGTTCGCCGCTGTCTTGCTCGCGATGTTGGTGACCGTATCGGGGGTCCGCGATGGAGTGTGGTTCATCGATAGAGCGTGGGCGCTCCTACTCGGCGGATGGTTCGTCGCGCTGTCGCTGGCGCGGCCGGCGTCGAAGCCGTCGACATGGGCTTTGATGGCCGTCCTCGGTGCCGGCACCGTCACGGCGGGCTTCATCGCGGTCCGCGCAGGAGCGTGGAGTGCGCTGGATTGGGCGATCACCGATCGAGTCCAATTCACGATTGCCCAGATGCTGGACCAACTCGTGACGTTGCGTGGGGGTCAAGCGCTCGCACCAGCTCTCGTCCTGTCGATGTACGACATGGCGGAGGCACAGATGGAGGTGTTTCCGGCGATTACCGGCGTGGCTTCCATGGCGGCCCTGTGCGTCGTGTGGTGGATGTATGCCCGCCTGACGGACAGTCGTGAACAGGCTCTGGGCCCCTTGAAGGATTTTCGATTCCACGACCAACTGGTGTGGGTCTTTGTCGGGGGGCTTCTGCTCCTCGTCACGCGTGTGAGCGAGCCGCTCGGGCGTGTGGGGGCCAACGCAGTGGTCTTCATGGGCGCGCTGTGCGCTTTGCGCGGCGCCGCCGTCGTCGTGTTCATGAGAGGCGGTGTGTCGCTGCTCGGATTCTTCGTAACGGCGGTCGGACTCCTGCTCGTGCCGACTCTGGTACTTGGTGGAGCGCTATTGATCGGACTGGGTGACATCTATCTGGACGTACGCGGACGCATTGCGGAACGCGCCGCCTGAAAGACGCTTTGGAGGAACGATGAAGTTGATCCTGAAGAAGGCAGTCGAGAACCTCGGAGAGGCTGGCGAGGTCGTGCAGGTCCGGCCTGGATATGGCCGTAACTACCTCATACCGCAGGGGCTCGCGTTTACGGCCAGCGATGTGAATATTCGACGCCTGGAAGAGGAGCAGACGCGCGCTGAACAGAGCTCACGCCGCGGCTACCTCGAAGCACGTCGGCGGGCTTCGCAGCTCGAGGGCGTGTCGCTCACGTTCGTAGAGCGCGCAGGGGACGACGGCAAGCTGTTCGGTTCCGTGACTGCCACGGACATCACCGAGCGCGCCAACCAGGGCGGGCTGGACTTCGAGCTCGACAAAAAGGCGGTCCTGCTCGACGAGCCGATCAAGGCGCTCGGTGTCGAAGCCATCACGATCCGGCTACACGCTGAGGTCGAGGTGAGCATCGAGGTGCGGGTGGAGCGGGAAGAGGGCTAGCGGCGGTGAGGGCGGATGCACGGGACTTCCCCGACGAAGTCACTCGTGCGGCCGACCTCGCGCTCGAGAGCAAGGGACACGGCGTCCTGATTCTGGATCTGCGTGGCATCTCGACCGCGACCGACTACTTCGTGCTGGCGAGTGGGACCTCGGACGTTCAAGTCAGAGCGATCGCAGAACACGTGGCGGATGAACTCAAGAAGGAGAACGTTCGTCCCGCACACGTCGAGGGGTTGAGCGGAGGTCGCTGGGTATTGCTGGACTACATCGACTTCGTCGTCCACGTATTCCACCCGCAATCGCGAGATTTCTACCAGCTTGAGAATCTCTGGGGGGACGCGCCCCGGTGGGAGCCTGCCCAGGAGCCCTGATCCTTCAACAAGCCCCGGCGCGCTTGGGTTTTTGGGGGGATGCACGGGTTTGCTACACGGGCGCCGGGGACCTAACTTATTGCCGGCCGGCATCGATGCCGTGGCCGAATCGACCAAGCAACCGACTACTCCGCATCAGTCGCGGAGTGGCTACGAGGCCCCTGCACCTATGGCAGACCTCCCCGAGTGGTGCGCTTTCGACGCAAACGCCACTCCGGTCCTCCCGGAGCATGCCGAGCGTCCGGGAAGGCTTGTCGCGGTAGTCGCTACCAGGAGGGCACGGGAGGATGGTTGGGCGATCGAGGCCACCGTCGACATCGTCAGGGCATGGAGCCGGTCCGGTCGAAGGGTTGTACTCGCTGACACCGCGCTCGCGGGCGCGACGCTTCATGAATGCCTTGAAACCGACAACACGGAAGGCGTCACGGACACCGTGCTCTTCGGCTCGTCCGTGCGGCGCGTTGCCAAGCGGACCGACGAGGGTACGTTCTTCTTCATCACTGCGGGCACGGCGACCGCCGATCCTGCCGCAGTCCTCGGGAGCGAGCGATGGAGACGCCTGTCCCGCGGTTTCGTGGAGGCCGGTGTCACGCTGGTCACGTACGTTGGGGATGATTCGGATGGCAAGTCGGCGATCTTGGAGATGGCGACCGACGTGGTTCTGCTCGCCGCGTCGACTGAAGATGCCTGGTCGGCTGTAGATGGCACGGCGGCGCCGATCCGGGCGGTCACCGGTCCGGCCGCCTCGGCCACCCCAAGCAATATGCTTCCCCCGGACGAGCTGGCCGGGCTCCTGGACCCGCTCGCGGGGGCGGTGGAGGGGGGGGACGACTCTACGCTGACCGAGGTGGAAGCATCGATCGTCGAGGCGACGGACGGCGGTATTGCTCCCGCCGCTACCAGGTCGAGGTCCCTAGTAATGCTCGTCTTGAGCATCATTTTGCTCGCGATCGTGGGGGCGGCTGCGCTCGGCTGGGTCGACATCCCGTGGATCTCACCGGAGGGCACGCCGCCCCTTCCATGACAGCTATCCAGAATCCATGAAGCTACGCTCACTCAAGATTCACGGGTTCAAGTCCTTCGCGGACCCCACCACCATCGAGTTTCACGACGGCATCACGGCGGTGGTCGGCCCCAACGGATGTGGTAAGTCCAACATCAGCGACGCGATTCGCTGGGTGCTTGGCGAGCAGCGTCCGACCGCGATTCGGAGCGCCAAGATGGAGGAGGCGATCTTCCAGGGCACCGTAAGCCGGAGGCCAGTTAATTGCGGTTCGGTATCGCTCACCGTCAGCAACGAGGACGGAGCACTGCCCGTTCCATTCGAAGAGGTAGAGCTGGGCCGGCAGATCTTCCGAGATGGCGGCAGCGAGTACTCCATCAATCGATCTGCGTGTCGCTTACGGGATGTGCTCGACCTGTGTCGCGACACAGGATTGGGTGCGAACGCCTATTCGATCATCGAGAACCGCATGATCGACGCCATCCTATCCGATCGCGCCGAGGAGCGCCGCGGGCTCTTCGAGGAAGCCGCCGGGATCGGCAAGTACAAGGACCGGCGCAAGGCAGCGACCCGCAGACTCGAGCGCGCGGAGATGGATCTGCAGCGTCTCGAGGACGTGATCTCTGAAGTGCATACCAAGGTCCGTTCGCTTGCGCGCCAGAAGGGGAAGGCTCAGCGGTATATCGAGTACCGCCAGCGCCGCCTCGATGTCGAGGTCGCGGTCGTGCGCTACCAGCTGGAGACTCTCCGTTTCCGGATGAGCCGCGTCGAGAAGGAGCTCGAGGGCGACATCCAGACCGGGGAAGGGAAGGTCGCGGAGCTAGGCGCTGCCGAGGCTCAGTACGAGTCGCTGCGACTGAAGGAAGTCGGAGCGGAAAAGGAACGCGCGGAAGTTGCGAAAGCGCTCGAGGCGGTTCGCGAGGAGCTGGTGCGGTGGGAGCGCGATCTCGCGGTAGCCGACGAGCGAGCCGCGCACGCCGAACGTCGCCTGGCGCAGATAGACGAGGAACGGGGCCAGACGCTCCAACAGGCCGAGACGCTGGAGCGTGACGAGCGAGTTCTCGGATCGGATCGTGACCGCGTCGCCGAGGAGCTGGAGGAGCTGCGGGGGGTGGCTGCAGCGCGGGTGACCGCAGTCCAGGAAGTGCGGGAGCGACTGCAGGGAGCGCGGAAGAGGCTGGACGGGGTTGAGACCCGCGAGCGAGATCTCTCACGTCGGGGTGCCCAGCTCGAAGGAGACGCCCAGGCGTCCGATGCTCAGGCGGAGGAGCTCGGCCACCGCCTCGTGCGAGTGGCCGGCGACATCGAGGCAGCGGTGGACGCCCTGTCCGAGATCGAATCTCAGGGGGACCTCTTCTCTGACCGTCTGGATGAACTGTCTGGGGCCCTGCAAGCGGCTCAGGAAGAGGTGGACGTGTGCCTTTCCGCGGCGACCACGGCCCGTGAAGAACTGGACGCCACGCTCGTCGCGGAGCGGGAGGCCGTCGCCCGGGCGGCGGCTGGCGAGGCCCGGAAGGCCGCGCTCGAGCGGCTGGAGCGAGACCAGGAGGGGCTGGATCCGGTCGTAAAGGCTGCGCTCGCACTCGGGGACGCCGGCATCTTGGGCACGCTGGCCGACTTCATTGAAGCGGACGCGAAGGTGACGGCGGCGCTGGAGTCGCACCTCGGATGCCTGACTCGTGCACTGGTGCTACGCGACCGCGGGGGCGTCGAACGAATAACGTCGTGGTTCGCCGAGAGCTGGACCGGCGGTGGTGGACTCGTGTTGTTGCCACTCGATAGCGTCCCTTCGATGTCTGGAGATGGCGGTGGACTCTTCGGCGAAGTGCGAGCACACGGCGACGGTGAGGCGTGGGTGCACGCGCTCCTGGAGGGAGTCGAAGCATCGACCGTGGACGGTGTCGCGGTCACGGAGGCGCGGGGCGTCGTCCGTGTGGGGAACCCTGCCGGCGCCTCAGGCATGCTCGAACGGAAGGAGGAGCTTCGTGAATGCTTCGCCGAGCTCGAGGAGGCTACTTCTTCGGAGGCAGCCGCGCGGACGCGACGGGAGACCGTCCAGGAGGCGCTCGCGGGAGCCGAACGTGCGCTCGAGCAGAGCCGTGCGTCGCTGCGCACGGCCGAGGACGAGCTACGAAAGGTCCATTCCGAGGTCGACACCAAGTCCGATCAGCAGGGCCGGATGGACTATCTGCGTGACGAGCTTTCCCGACAGGCGGAGGGCACGAAGGTGGCTCAGGCGCGCGCATTGGAGCGGGCTCGTGAAGCGCGAGGCTACCGCGAGATCCTCTTCCAGCAGGAAGAAGGTCTGGCCAGCGAAAGGACTGAGACCCGCCAAGTGGTAGAGGTCGTTCAGGAAGAGTACGAGATCGCGCGTGCCGAGGAGGCGCGACTCGCGGTAGACGTCGCCCGCCTCGAAGGTGACGTGATGCGCCTCAGTGAGCGTGTGGACACGATCCTGAAGGCCCGTACGCAAGCCAACGAACGCATGACGGCCCTCGATGTCGAGGAGAGGCGCCTGCGAGAGGAGCGCGCGGAGGCGCAACGGCTTCGAGCCGAAGGCGACGAGGCGACGGAGCGACTCTTCGGTGAGCGGACCACGTCTGAAGAGAAGGTGCGAGCGAAGGGTCATACACTCCAGGAGGTTGCCGACGCGTTGGCCGTTGCAGAAAAGCGGGTACGTGAAGCTCGGACCGCCGAGCGGGCGGCGTCCGACCGACGGCACCAGCTGGAGTTGGAGCGCCAGGAGCTGGACGGACGCATCGAGCGCATCCGCGAACGTCTGGAAGGCGAATGGGGACGTCCGCTCGAGACGCTGTTGCAGGATGCTGCACCGGTCGAAGGAGAGCAGGTGGCGCTGCAGGACGAGCTTCGTGAGCTGATCCTGGCGCTCGATAAGATCGGGCCCGTGAACATGCTGGCGGTCGAAGAGCACGAGGAGGAGAGCCAGCGTCTCGAGTTCCTGACCGAGCAGCAACGAGATCTCGTGGATGCCCGGAACGACCTGCAATCTGCCATCCGGGAGATCAACAAGACGGCCACGGACCTCTTCATGGGGACTTTCGAGGACATTCGGGAGAATTTCCGGAAGACATTCGTGAGGCTCTTCGAGGGTGGTGAGGCGGACATCTGGTTGCAGGACGAAGACGATCCTCTCGAGTCGCCCATCGAGATTCACGCGTCTCCCCGCGGCAAAAGGACGCAGCGCATCGACTTGCTCTCTGGCGGAGAGCGTGCGCTCACGGCGCTTTCGCTTCTCTTCGGCATCTATCTCGTGAAGCCGAGCCCGTTCTGCGTGCTCGACGAGGTCGATGCGCCGCTCGACGAGAACAACATCGGGCGCTTCATCAAGCTTCTCCAAGACTTCAAGGCGGAAAGCCAGTTCGTGGTCATCACCCACAACGCTCGCACGATCGAGGCGGCTGACTGGATCTACGGGGTTACGATGGAAGAACCTGGGGTCAGTACGATCGTCGGGGTGAAGCTCGAAGAGGCCCTCGAGGCGGCAGGAGTGGCCTGATCCGCCCCCGTTGTGACCGTCGTAACGATACTGGGAGCCGGGACGTTGCTTCCGGATGCGTCTCGAAGCTCCGCCGCGCACCTGATAGACGGAGACGGGTTTCGCTTGTTACTCGATTGTGGATCGGGGACCCTGCATGGCCTGGCCCGACACGCCGTCGACTGGGCGGGGTTGAGCCACATCGCGATAAGCCACTATCACAACGACCACGTGGGGGATCTCTCGGGGGTCCTGTTTGCGCTCAGGCACGGCTTGGCGGGAGCTAGGGAAGAACCGCTCACCTTGATCGGTCCGCCTGGCTTCCGCGACTTCTTGAGCCGCCTCGGCTCGGCGCTGGGGGACCATGTCGTGAACCCGGGCTTTCCGCTCCGGGTGTGCGAGCTCGAACCCGACGATGTGTTCGAGCAGCGGAGATCGGGGCTCCGCGTCCGCGCTCACCCCACACCCCATACCGACGAGTCCGTGGCGTACCGTGTCGAGACCCCGAGCGGCGTCGTGAGCTACACCGGCGATACAGGGCCCTCGGACGCGGTGGGTGAGTTCTTGGCGGGATGCAGCGTCCTCATCGGAGAATGCGCGCTGAGGGACCCTCCCGAAATGGAGCTCCACCTCGCTCCATCGGGTCTGGCCCGTATCGCGACGCTCGCCGACCCGGAACTGCTCGTCGTCACGCACGTGTATCCGCCTACTCGCCCAGCCGACGCGGTGCTGCAGGTCGGACAACACGGCTTCGGCGGGCACATCGTACCCGGCGAGGACGGTTTGACCGTGTGGATCGACGAAGACGGCCCCGTCGTCGAGGCTGCCGTCGAGGGTCGTTGAGCACTTCCCAGCAGACGTGTAGACTTAGGTTCCTCCTTCCCCAACAGAGTCTCCTGATGCTCGTTGTCATGAAGAACTCGGCTTCGGCCGACCAGATCGATGCGGTCGTCGGAGTCATCAAAGACATGGGCTACGATGCCCGGCCCATTCCGGGTGGACAGCGGACCGCCGTGGGTGTCATCGGCAATGACGGCGGTGTGGATGCGGGCCGGCTGCAGGGTCTCGAGGGCGTACTCGAGGTCATTCCCGTCACGCGCCCATACAAGCAGGTCTCGCGAGAGTGGCAGGAGGAGGACACGGTCGTGTCACTCGCGAACGGTACCTCGTTCGGAGGGTCGGACATCGCCGTGATCGCCGGGCCATGTGCGGTGGAGGGCGAGGCGCAGATCCTCGACATCGCGCACCAGCTCAAGGAGATGGGCGCGACGGTGCTTCGCGGCGGCGCGTTCAAGTCCCGAACCTCACCGTATTCCTTCCAGGGCCTCGGGCTGGAGGGACTCGAACTGCTCGCCAAAGCCCGTGAAGAGACAGGACTGGCCATCGTGACAGAGGCTCTGGACCCCGAAGGCGTGGACCTCGTGGCACAGTACGCCGATATCGTGCAGATCGGAGCACGGAACATGCAGAACTATCCGTTGCTACGCCGCGCTGGGCGCTCCGGAAAGCCCGTGCTGCTCAAGCGTGGCATGTCCGCTACGATCGAGGAGTTCTTACTCGCGGCGGAGTATGTTCTCGCCGAGGGAAACCCCAACGTGATCCTGTGCGAGCGTGGCGTACGAAGCTTCGACACGCATACCAGAAACGTGTTGGATCTTGCGGCCATCCCGGTCGTCCAGTCGCTGTCGCATCTCCCGATCATCGCGGACCCGAGCCACGGCACGGGGATCCGATCGAAGGTCATCCCCATGGGGCGGGCCGCGGTAGCTGCGGGTGCGGACGGGTTGATGGTCGAGGTGCATGGGGATCCGCCACGCGCGATGTCCGACGGGGCACAGTCTCTCTATCCAGATCAGTTCGCGAGCCTCATGGAGCAGATCAAGGTGATCGCGAGAGCGATCGGACGGAACGTGTCGGCCCCGCTCACTGGGGCGTCAGGCGGTTGATTCAGCTGCCCCTGGTACATTTACAGCGGGCTGCCAAACGGTCCCATCCGCTCATCCCTCGGTCCCAGCCGGGTTGCGATCGTTCTGGATGGGCACTTTCCCGGACCACCCGCCGCACGTGTTGGGCCGTCGTGGCGAGCGGCTCGCCGTCCGCTACCTCCGCTCGGCGGGCTGGACCGTCATGGCACGAAACTATCGCTTCGGCCGCCGCGAGGTCGACCTGGTCGTGCGAAAGGGCCGGCTGCTCGCGTTCGTCGAAGTGAAAACCCGGGCAGGGGGCGAGTGCGGTCATCCTGAAGAGGCCGTGACCTGGAAGAAGCGCCGCGAGATCGAAGCCGTCGCCGCGGAGTACCTGGTTCGGAACATGCCTGCTGACGGTCCGGTCCGCTTCGACGTCATCGCCATCGAGGTCGCTTTGGACGGCCGCGTCACGCGCTTGGAGCACCTTGAGGACGCCTGGAGGCCCGGCTGGCCGTAGCAGCCCGCTGTACTTCTACCACGGGCTGCTAAGGGAGGATGCCGAATGGTGGGCCCTCGGTTCCCGAGCGAGCCTCGTTGACCGCCCACGCCCTCAGAAATAGCTTCAGAGGTGCCCCAGGTCCGCAGGGCGAAAGCTCACGAATCCCGTCAGGACCCCGCAGGTAGCAGCGGTAAGTGCGGTGATCGTCGCTGCGGGTCGCCTGGGGCATCTTCCTTCCTTCCAGCGGTGTCGACGACTCGCCTCGGGAGGGGATTCATCGGCGGCACTTCTAACGCGATAACATATTGTCCCACATTGCTTTAGCCCGTAAGTACCGGCCCCGCTCGTTCGCGGATGTGGCGACGCAAGAGCACGTTTCCGACACACTCCGCAGCGCGGTCTCTAGAGGGCGAGTGGGACACGCGTACCTCTTCTGCGGGCCGCGCGGTGTCGGCAAGACGACACTGGCGCGCATACTCGCGATGGCGCTGAACTGTCCCGACCGTAGCGCGGAGGGCGAGCCGTGCGGGGTGTGCGAGAGCTGTACACGAATTTGGGGTGGCCACACCGCCTTGGATGTCGTCGAGATCGACGCTGCCTCCAACCGGGGTGTCGACGATGCGAGGGATCTCCGTGAGCGGGCGATGTACGCACCCTCCGGGCCCGAACGATACAAGGTATACATCGTCGACGAGGCTCACATGCTCACGCGTGAGGCATGGAACGCCTTGCTGAAGATACTCGAGGAACCGCCGCCGCGGGTGATCTTCATCTTCGCGACCACGGAGCCTCAGAAGATCGAACAGTCAGCGGCGCCGATCCTTTCGCGTTGCCAGCGATTCGACTTCCGGCGCATCGGCGTATCCGACATCGTTTCCCGGCTGAGTGCCGTGCTTGCCCAGGAAGGTGCGGACGCGTCCGAAGACGCGCTTCGCATGATCGCTCGCAAAGCCGACGGCGGTATGCGCGATGCCCTCTCAATGCTGGACCAGGTCATCTCCTTGACCGGTGGTGACGTCGAGGCTGACTCCGTCCGCCGGGTGCTGGGCCTCGTCGAGGAAGCGTGGTACTTGGAGCTGATGGACATCCTCTCCGGGGGCCGCCATGCGGAGGTCTTCACGCTGGTCGAGCGGCTCGCCGATGAGGGGTACGACCTGGTAGAGTTCTACCACGGCCTTCTGGACGTGTTGCGCACACTGCTGCGGCTACGCCTCGCCCCGGAGACGCCTCTCGATCTCCCGGAGGAGCTCCGGGCCGACTTTGTTTCGCGAGCGAACGCGTTCGAGGCCGCCGACCTGGTCCGCATGCTCGCGGCCGCGGCCGAGCTTGAAAGCCAGGGCAGCCTGAGGCGCAGTTCGAATCCGCGCGTGCTCATCGAAATGCTTCTGCTTCGGCTCAGTTATTTGGATCGCACGATCGCCCTCGAGGAGCTGATCTCGGCTCTCGGTGGGGCGCCGCCGCCGACCGGTGGGGCGGGAGGTGGCGGTGGTTTGGGCACAGATAGTTCACATGATGCCAAGCATGATACAAACGATGCCAACACGCAGGATACGTTGGACTTAGCCACGACTAATAAGGGGGTGTCTCAAGTCGCCGACGCCAACGGATTCGCTCGAGGAGTCTCGGTTTCGGGGGACGACATCGTGCCCTTGCAGCGGATCGAGGAGGCGTGGCTGAGCTGGCTCGACGCCGCGCAGACCGTGCCGCGGGGACTCAGTGCTTTTCTGCGCTCCTGCACCGTGCGGGAGCTGGCGGACGGACGCATCGAGGTTACGCCGCCGCCCGGTCCGGCGACGGAGAGGCTGCGGACCTCCGCCGTTCTGGCGGAAGTCCGTCGGGGACTGGAGCCGTACTTGGGCCGGGTCCCTGATCTGGTTCTCGCATTCCCTGCGGAGGCTGCGCCGGAGGCCGCGCGGATCACCGAGGAGGAGGTCCGGAGGGACAGGTTGAGCGCTCTCTTCCGCCAGGAACCCCGCCTGCGAGCGGCGGTAGAAGAACTGGATCTGGAGCTAATGGATTGAAGGCTATTGAAAAAGTACAGTGGGCCGCGCGACCCACGCTTTGCGGCGTGGGTGCCCCGCGCTTGCGCGCGGTCAGGCAAGGAACGACGAGGAGTCGTAGCAGGGCGGGCACCGCCGCCGAAGGCGGTGGTCCGACGAGGAGAGACGATGGATCAACCGCGCGGGCACCGACCAAAGGTTGGTCGCCGTGTGCCCAACACCATGGCTGATATGATCGTCCGTGGGTGTGGGTTGGGGTGGCACGGCCCCATCTCCGTCGTTGGAGCTCCTCGACGTAGCTACGGCTATGCCTTCGCCGCTCCGCGACCCGCGCAAAGCGCGGGTGCCCTAAGGCCGTGGCACCCGGGGACCCGTGCGACAGCACGGGTGGCGGCCCGCTGTACTTCTTCAACAGCCTTCTAGCCTACGGAGCCATGGACAACATTCAGCAGCTCATGCAGCTCGGCCAGCAGATGCAGGCCAAGATGACGGAACTTCAGAAGGCCTTGGAGGCCAGGAGGGTGTCGGCGTCCTCCGGCGGCGGAATGGTGACCGTCACAGTGGACGGGAAGGGCTCCGTGAAGCAGGTGCAGATCGATCCGACCTGTGTCGACTCCCGCGACGTGGAGATGCTCGAGGACCTCGTCCTGGCTGCGGTGAGCGAGGCTCAGGTCAAGGCTCAGGGCGAGTATGAGCAGGAGCTGAAGAAGGTCACCGGCGGGCTTCCCATGAACATCCCAGGCCTAGCGAAGCTCTTCTGACCACCGAGACCGGAGGGCCACGTCCATGTCGGTGATCGAACGGCTCACCGGCGACTTCGCGCGGCTTCCCGGTATTGGGCCCAAGACTGCGCTCCGTCTGGTTCATCATCTCATGAAGGGCTCGAAGGAGGACACGCGGCGGCTTGCTCGGTCCTTGGTTGACCTCGCGGACCGGGTTCGCCGGTGCGACGTGTGCGGAAACTTCTCCGAGCATGAGCTCTGCGAAGTGTGTTCGAATCCTCGGAGGGATGGCACCGTACTGTGTGTCGTGGAGGAGGCGTACGAGGTGGGCGCGATCGAGCGCACTGGGCAGTATCGCGGGCTCTTCCACGTTCTCGGTGGGCGCCTTTCTCCCCTGGACGGCGTGGGGCCCGACGAGTTGAATCTGCTTCCCTTGCTGGAGCGGATTCGTCAATCTGAGGGAGAGATTCAGGAGATCATCATCGCTACGAACGCTTCGGTGGAAGGAGAAGCAACGGCGGTGTATCTGGACCAGGAAATCCGCCCGATGGGACCGCGCGTGACGAGGCTCGCGCGTGGCATCCCTGTTGGGAGCGACCTGGAGTACTTAGACGGCATGACGATCGCCCAGGCGCTCGCCGGACGGCGGGAGATGTCGATTTGAGCAACCGACTCCGGACGGCGGGGATTACGGTGCTCGTGGCTGCCGCCGCCGGGGCGCTCGCCGCGCTGATCATCCGCGACCAGATCACGCGCCACCAGCGAGATCTCTTCTCCCCCCGCGCGTTGCGGCGATTGGCTGCCCTCGGGCACGTCAACAAGGCTCCCGCCTCGGTCGACACTATTCGAATGCTAAGGGACTTCGTGGCATCGGAGCCCAGAAGGTTGTTGCGTGAGCGGGCGCGATCGATCGCATCTCGGATGGAGGAAGAAGTGGCGCAGGTAGGCTTGCCGGCAGAGGCTGAAGGCTTGTGAAGCGTTCATCTTGCCTCGCAGGGCGGGGCTATCGAGTTTATGGGCCCTTCGAGCCGGCCATCATCGGTCCGGCGGAGCCAACGACCGTGCGGCGAGAGAGGTAGCGTCGACCCATGTCGATGATCAACTACGCCTCGCGCGAGATCAACTGCAAGATCGTCTACTACGGCACCGGTCTCGGTGGCAAGACGACGAACTTGGAGTACATCTACTCCCGGGTGAATCCCGATACCAAGGGAAAGATGATCTCTCTCGCAACGGAGACCGACCGCACGCTCTTCTTCGACTTCCTCCCCATCGACCTGGGTGAGGTGCGCGGCTTCAAGACTCGTTTCCACCTCTACACCGTTCCGGGGCAGGTCTACTACAACGCCAGCCGTCGCCTGATCTTGAAGGGTGTCGACGGGCTGGTGTTCGTAGGCGATTCGCAGGCCACGAGGGCCGAGGCGAACATCGAGTCCATGCACAATCTGTACGAGAACCTCGAGACCTATGGATACGACCTGAAGACGATTCCCTTCGCGATCCAATACAACAAGCGAGACATGCCGAACGTGCTCTCTCCCAAAGAGCTCCGGGCCCAGATCAACCCAATGGGGGTGCCGGACTTCGAGGGTGTCGCGATCGAAGGGAAGGGGGTCTTTGAGACCCTGTCGTGCGTGAGCAAGATGGTCATCAAAGCGCTCGCCTGACCACGCGAGGCAGGCCCTTGTCCGAGAACCGCCTCACGCTCCCCAACGTCATCACATTGGCCAGAATCGCCGTGTGTCCGGTGGTCTTCTTCATGGCCTTGTCGCCGACGATGACGGTTCGGTTCGGCGCGTTCGTGCTCTTCGTGGTTGCGGGTCTCTCCGACATCTGGGACGGGTACCTGGCGCGCCGATACGACCAGATCACGGACACCGGCAAGCTGCTCGATCCCATAGCGGACAAGCTTTTACTCTTTGTCACGTTCACCGCGTTCTTCGTCATATCCCACCGAGGCTCGGACGGCGATCTGATCCCGTGGTGGGGTCCAATGCCCGTGTGGGTGTTGGTGGTCATTTTTGGGCGGGAAATCTTCATCACGATCTTCCGTGGCTACGCAGTGGGGCGAGGTGTGGTGATCGCTGCCGGCAAGTCGGGGAAACAGAAGGCGCTGTCGCAGGCATTGTTCATCGGCGGCCTGCTGCTCTGGTATCCGCTGCGCATGCTGTCGGAGTCTCGGGTGTGGGACGACGAGGGCCTGTATGGCTACTGGGAGACGCTGCACACCGGGTGGGTCGGCGTCACGCTTGCGCTCGCTCTCATCCTGACGATCTATTCGATGCTGGACTACCTGTGGTCGTACCGGTCTCTGGTCGGAATCAGGAGCTAAGGCCGGAGCCGAGGCGGTCCGCGTGAACGCGTCGGGCGTCCACGCCTGCGTCGTTTCGGTCGGCAACGAGCTGCTCTTCGGCGAAACGGTCGACACCAACTCGGCGTGGATGGGTCGAGCTCTTGCGTCCCGTGGAATCACGATCGTCCGCAGGTATACGGTCGCGGATGTCGCCGAGGAGATCCGATATGCCGTGCGGGAGGCCGCCGGCATCGCGGACCTCGTGCTTGTCTCAGGGGGGCTGGGCCCGACCTCGGATGACATCACGCGGCAGACCGTGGCGGAGTTGATCGGTGCACCGCTTGAAGTGGACCAGGTCTTACTGCAGAGTCTGCGCGAGCTGTTCGAGGCTCGTGGATACGGGGAGCTACCGGCCCCGAACGTCTCACAGGCCGAAGTACCGAGGGGAGCGCGGGTCCTACACAACCCGCGGGGAACCGCGCCGGGCCTCGCGATACGGTTTTCAGAGACCTGGGTCGTGCTGCTCCCGGGCGTGCCTCGGGAGTTGCGCGCGATCTTCCGGGGGGAGTTGAGCGATTTCCTCGAGGTCGAGTTTCGGGACCGCGCGCTCCCGGTCTCCCACCGAACGGTCCATACGACCGGAGTCCCCGAGTCCCGCCTCGCTGAGTTGATCGAGGGGGCCTTCGCCCGGGCTCCCGCCATCTCAGAGCTCGCCCCTGACGTGTCGGTCGCGTACTTGCCGGATTTGCGAGGGGTCGATCTGCGGCTCACGGCACATGGGATACCCGCCGAGGCTGCCCAAGCCCAGTTGGATCATGTGCTCGCTCGCCTGGAGCCGGTCGTGGACCCGTGGCGTTTTCGCGCCACGAGCGGTGATATCGTAGAGTCGGTCTCGGAGGCGCTGAGGGGTCGAAGCATGCGCTTGGCCACCGCCGAGAGTTGCACGGCCGGCTTGATGGCCAAGCGGATTACAGACCTCCCCGGGGCGTCCGACGTCTACGTCGGTGGGGTCGTCGCATACGACGACGCGGTCAAGGAAGCCCTGCTCCAGGTCCCGGAGGAGCTGCTGTCGACGCACGGGGCCGTCTCGGGGCCTGTCGCGATTCAGATGGCGAGGGGTGTCGCGCGGCGGCTCGGCGCGGCCGTTGGCGTCGCCGTAACGGGTATCGCGGGACCAGGTGGCGGGACCGATGAGAAGCCCGTCGGTACTGTTTGGCTCGCGGTCTCGCGTCCCGGTAGCACGACCAGTGAGCACGCCCGCTTCGTAGGGGATCGCCACGCGGTGCGAGAGCGGGCCGCTCAGGCGGCCTTCGCGCTTCTGCTCCGAAGCCTGCAAGCTTAGCAGCCCGTGGTGGAACTCGTCGTCCTTCCTACTATTGAACTCGCGAGACCCCCGGGTACCCGCTTGCGGGTGGCGGTCCGCTGTACTTCTACCACCGGCTGCTGCGGGGCAGACAGCTGAACGGCGAGCCGCAGGCATGGTATCTTGTACGCTTGGACCGTTCCCGAACAAGACGAAATCATGACGGATGCCGTATCGAACACGGATGACATCGAGCCCGCCGAGGGCGACGAGATCATCGATGATGATGACGCCGGCCAAACGGACGACTCCAATCTTCACGACCCGCTCGAGGGGTTCGACGAGTCGGATGAGGACGACACGGCGGACGGCGACGTGTCGCCGGACGGGGCGGTTGCGGGGGCGGAAGATGGTGCGCATTCCGAGGACGACGGTGACGCCGAAGCGCTCGCGCTGCAGGCAGAATTCGATGAACTGAACGACCGACACCTCCGGCTCGCGGCGGAGTTCAATAACTTCCGCCGCCGGACCGAGCAGCAGCGGCTGGAATCGTGGACGCGGGCGCAGGCGGATCTGGTCGAGAAGTTTCTGGACGTTTTGGACGACCTTCATCGGGTCGCCGACCTCGACCTGAGCAATGCAACGGTCGAGGGGATCATGGAGGGCATCGACCTTGTGGAACGGAAATTCGTGCGGGTCATAGCGGATTCGGGCATGGAGATGATCGATCCTGTCGGCGACGCGTTCGACCCGGAACGCATGGAGGCGATGATGCGTGTCCCCACGGAGAACGAAGAAGAGGATGATGTCGTCGCACAGGTGTTTCAGAAGGGGTATACGCTCAAGGGCGTTCTCGTCCGGCCAGCCCGGGTGAGCGTTCACAAGCACAGCTAGGCACGAATGGCCGCTGCGAAGAAGGACTACTACCAGGTCCTCGGAGTCGGTGAGAAGGCGACGCCAGGCGAGCTAAAGAAAGCATATCGCAGGCTCGCCAAGCAGTTCCATCCGGACGCCAACGGTGGCGATCGCAAGGCCTCCGATCGTTTCAAGGAGGTCGGCGAGGCGTATTCGGTCCTGAGCGATCCCGCCAAGCGGAAGCAGTACGATCAGATGCGTCGTCTTGGCGCGTTCGGTTTGGGTCGCGGCCGCGACCCGGCGGGGCGTGGCTCCGGTCCTGGGACGCAGACTGACACGGGGTTCTCGTTCGAGGACCTTCAGGGCGGCTTCGGCAACATCTCGGATCTGTTCAGCACCCTCTTCGACAACATCGGCAAGAGGGAGCCTTCCGGCGTGAAGAAAGGCGGACGTGAGAAGGGGGACAACGTCGAGTACGTCGTGGAGATCCCATTCCTCATGGCGGTGCGGGGTGGCAAGGTTTCGATCGAGGTCTCGATCACCGAGGACTGTGCGACGTGCAGCGGCGTGGGCGCCAAGCCTGGCACCGACCCCCATACTTGCAAGGAATGCAAGGGCACCGGTGACATCTCCTTCGGTCACGGGGGATTCGCGGTCAAGCGTCCGTGCCCGGCGTGCTTCGGGCGTGGCATGATCCCTGAGACTCCCTGCTCCTCGTGTGATGGACGTGGAACCGTCCGTCAGCAGCGGAAGCTGCAGATCAACGTGCCGGTTGGCGTCGACACTGGGGCGAAGGTCCGGCTGTCGGGGCAGGGGGAGCGCGGGAAGTCGGGCGGCAAGGCGGGAGACTTGATCATCACCTTCAAGGTGCAGCCGGATCGCTTCTTCACGCGGGAGGGACTCGACATCCACGTGACGATCCCCATCAACATCGTTCAAGCCACCCTGGGGTCGAAGATCAAGGTTCGGACCGCGAGCGGGAGGAAGGTCGTGCTCCGTATACCGAAGGGGACGCAGTCCGGCACGAAGTTCCGCATCCGCGGACAAGGTATCAGGAAGGCCAACCGGGTGGGGGATCAGCTCGTGGAAGTCGAGGTCTCGGTCCCGGACGAGCTGACAGATGATGAGCAAAGGGCGATGGAAGAGTTTGCCGAGGCCAGCGGCCTGCGACACTGACCTAGCAGCCCGTGGTAGAAGTACAGCGGGCCGCCACCCGTGCTACGCACGGGTCCCCGGGTGCCACGGCCCCAGAGGGCCACCCGCGCGTAGCGTGGGTCGCGGTGCGACGACGCCATAGCCGTCGCTACGGATAGGAGCGCCAACGACGGAGATGGGGCCGTGCCACCGTAACCCACGAACCGGTAGGTATTGGCACACTCGGTGTTGGGCGCAGGGGGGTCGCGGCCCAATAGGTCGTCTCTCCTCCTCCCCGTAGCTACGGCTACGACTCGTCGTCCTTCCTACTCTTGAACTCGCGAGACCCCCGGGTACCCGCTTGCGGGTGGCGGCCCACTGTACTTCTACCACGGGCTGCTAGCGTTCCCGGCTACACCATCGCTTGCGTCGATGCCCGTGCGATCCTTCCGCCGCCCAATACGCGTTCGTCATCATCGAAGAGCACCGCTGACTGCCCTGGCGTCACCGCGATCTGCCCTTCGGCCAACTCGAGCGTCAAGGAGTCGTCGATCCGGGTGACGATCGCCGCCACGGCTGGAGCTCGGTACCGAAGCTGGACGTTCACCAGTTCGCCGACGGTCGGGGGCTCCCCCAACCAGTTCAGCCCCCCGATGTCGACAACGTCCTCGAACAGTTCGTCGCGAGTACCGACTACGACCTCTCGCTCGTCTGCGCGGATCTGCAGAACGAACATCGGCTCTGGGAACCCTCCGTGGAGACCCTTCCGCTGTCCGACAGTGAAGCTCGCGTATCCATTGTGCTCGCCGACGACTTCTCCGCTCCGGCGCACGATCGGACCCGGCTGGAGCGCCGGATGCAACGGGCTCAAACGCTTTTCCAGCAGATCTCGGTAGTTCCCGCTGGGCACGAAGCAGATCTCCTGGGACTCGGGCTTGTCAGCCGTGATGAGGGCGAGCTCACGTGCGTGGGCTCGCACGGCGCTCTTCGTCAGCTCACCAACCGGAAAGAGCAACTTGGGAAGCAAGGACCGAGGCATCGCCCAAAGGAAGTAGGACTGGTCCTTGTCCGGATCGAGCCCTCGCAGCAGAGATGATCCCGCTGGCGCGTGTTCGATCCGCACGTAGTGCCCCGACGCGATCTGGTCACAACCGAGCGCCTGCCCGCGGGCCAGGAGACCCTTGAACTTCGTGTTGCTGTTGCAGTTCACGCAGGGGTTCGGCGTGCGGCCCTCGGCGTACTCAGACACGAAGTCGTCGATCACGTCGCGGGTGAAGTCCTCCTCCACGTCGAAGACGTAGTGGGGAATCCCGAGCGCGTCCGCAACGCGCTTCGCGTCCAGGATCCCGTCCAGCCCACAACACGTCTTGGAGTGCGCGGGTGCATCCGAGTAGCAGAACGTCTTCATCGTCACGCCGACGACCTCGTGCCCCGCGTCCACGAGGAGTGCAGCGGCCACGGAGGAATCGACGCCACCGGACATCGCGACCAGAACGCGACTCATGACACCTCTTCGAGCCCGCGTACCCGGCCGACTACTTCCGCGAGCACTGCCACCGCCCGCGACACGTCTGCTTCGCTCGAACTCCGACCCATCGAGAATCGCACTGTCGCCTTCGTATCGTCTGGACCGAATAGCGCGCTGATCACGTGGCTTGCTGCGCTACTGCCGCTCGCACACGCCGACCCGCCGGAGGTGGCCACGCCTTCGAGGTCGAGCGCGTTGAGCAACAAGCCACCGTCAGCCCCGTCGATCCCCAGGCTGGAGATGCTCGGGCTCCGCCGCGCTGCGCCCCCGTTGATCCGCACGTCGTCGATCTGAGCTAGTACGCGGCTCTCGAACGCGTCCCGCAGTGCTCCGAGGCGCATCGCCTCCTCGGCCTGCTCTTCAACGGCCAGGCGGAGTGCAGTCGCGAACCCGATGGCGCCCGCTACGTCCTCGGTCCCCGGACGCAGTGCCCCTTCCTGGCCGCCACCATGGAGCAGAGGCGCGATCTCAGTTCCCTCTCGTACGTAGAGCAGCCCGGTTCCCCTCGGTCCATAGATCTTGTGTGCGGTGGCGGTGAGAAGGCGGATACCGGGGTACGTCGTCGACACCGGCACCTTCCCGATCGCCTGTACCGCGTCGGTGTGTAGCGTGCCCCCGAGCTCCTCTACCAGCGTGGCGATCTCCGGAATCGGGAGCAACAAGCCGATCTCGTTGTTCACCCACATGACGGACACCACAGTCGGTCCGTCCTTCAACGCGACGCGAAGGGGGTCTAGATCAATGGTTCCGTCCGGGTGGACCGGGAGGATCACCAGCCGGAGCTCCCCCCTCGACTCTGCCCAGCGAGCGGTGTCGTACACGGCGGGGTGTTCGACGGCGCTGATCGCCAGCGTGGGCACGACGCCCTCCAGGGAGATCGCCCGGCAGCGGCCGAGGACCGCGAGGTTGTCGGACTCGGTGCCGCCCCGTGTGAAAAAGATCTCACCCGGTTGCGAGCCAAGGGCTTCTGCGGCGACGGCTCGCGCTTCCTCCAGGGCCGCGGAGGCCTTCCGACCCCATCGATGCAGGCTGGAGGGGTTGCCGAACGTATCGGAGAGGTAAGGATCCATCGCCTCTCGTACCTCTGAGCGCATCGGCGTCGTCGCGGCGTAGTCGAGGTAGACGGGGTGCATCCGTGTCAGCTGCGGAGGAGGATCTAGTGTAGTGTTGCCAAAGTGTTTAGCCCACGGTCGATCTTTTCGAGGATCTCCTTCGCTGACTTCGTCCAAATGAAGGGAGTCGGATCCTCGTTTCGATGGTCCAAATAGGCGGTGATGACGTCGATGAGTTCGGAGACACTGTTGACGGCCAGCCGCTTCAGCTGCCGAGCGTCGAGTTCAGCGAAGAGGCGTTCCACGATGTTGGCCCACGGGGCTCCGGTGGGGATGAAGTGAAAGTGGACCCGGGGGTTTTTGGTCAGCCAGTTACGGACTTTTTCGTGTTTGTGCGTGGCGTAGTTGTCGAGGATGACATGGATCTCGAGATCGGGATCGACGCTGCGTTCGACGGTCTTGATGAACTTCAAGAACTCCTGATGCCGGTGCCGGGGCATGCATTCATGGATGACGTGGCCTGTGGCGACGTTCAAGGCCGCGAACAGGGTGGTGGTGCCGTGCCGCTTGTAGTCATGCGTCATGGTGCCGGCTCGGCCCTTCTTCAGCGGGAGCCCGGGCTGCGTGCGGTCCAGAGCCTGGATCTGGCTCTTTTCGTCGAAGGAGAAGACCACGGCGTTGTCAGGAGGGTTCATATAGACGCCCACCACGTCGTGGAGCTTCTCGACCAGGCGGGGGTCGCGGGAAAGCTTGAAGCGCCGGATCTGGTGCGGCTTGAGTCCGTACTTGCGCCAGACCCTCCAGATGCTCACATGGTCGATCTTCAGGGCCTTGCCCATCAGCCTACTGGTCCAGTGCGTCGACTCCTCGGGCGGAGGGTCTTCGCTCGTGGTCTTCTGTACGATCTCCTCCTCGAGCGTACGCGTGAACCTCCGGGGTCGGCCGGGCCGGGGCCGGTCACTCTCGATCCCATCGAGCCCTTCCGCTTCGTAGCGCCGCATCCAGAGGCGCGCCGTGTCCCGGGCGATGCCCACCGAGGCAGCAATGCCGCGACTCGATTCTCCCCTGGAGGCGGCCAAGACAATCTTCGCTCGCTCCACCTGCCGCCGTGGAAGCGTCCGAGACCGTACCCAAGACTCGAGAATCCCTCGATCACCCCGTCGCAGTCGCAACTTCTTGGTCGTTGTAGCCATGGACACCAATATACGCGCCTAGGACACTATGGGCTAGAGACTTCTGCAACACTACACTAGAAGGCGCTAGTTGCTGCCCGTTGCGGAGACCATAACTTAGGAGACCATAACTTAACGGTGTTCTACTTTCCCCCGAACCATGCGCCCACTCCCGACTGAATGACGCGATTTTCAGCGCCGCTTCCCGACGACCCGCCCAGCTGTTTCCGGTCGACTGTGCACGGGACGGTATTCGCGGGTCGAGACCGTCACCTGGATACCGTGACTGACGGCGATACGCTGCGTCTGGTCGCCGACCCACCTGTACAGGACAACCCCGAGGTCTGGGTACACCTCACTTCGGGTGATCCCATCGGACACCTGCCGCCCGAAATCGCTCAATGGCTCTGGCCGTGGATGCTACGGGGTGGGGTCGCGGAAGCACGGGCCCTGCGCGTGCGAGGCGCGGAGGTGCCATCGTGGCGGCGTGTCCTGCTCGAGGTGGTGTGTCGGACGACCTGAGCAGCAGAGTGCAGCAGGTGTCAGAAGGTCGACACCCCTAGCTCGGCGAGGTCGCCGACCTCGAGCGCCTCGTCGACACGGAAGGGCTCACCGTACGGGACCCGAATCAGCGACCCGTAGTGCGCGAGTTGGGCACGGATCTGATCGATGAGCGGTCGGTCACCGCCAGGGAAAGCTTCCCCGGCCTGGCTGACACCTTCGAACTGAGACTCGTAGGCGTTGATCGCCTCGAGCTTCGCATCGATGTGTTCGCTGATGTCAACGACGAAGTCGGGGGGGACGGCGTCTTCGCGGAACGCGGTCGCGTGGATGAGCTTCGTGGGACGTAACGGCTCACCCGTCACGTCGAGCTTCTTGAGCGCGCTCAAGAAGCAAGCATCTCGCACGAGCTCGCTCGCGATCCGGTGGTCCCGGTGGAGGCCGACCTTCCAGTGCGTGACGACGACCCTCGGCCGGAGTGCCCTGAGATGCTCCACGACGATGTGGCGGGACTCGTTGTCGTTCTCGAGCGCCGCATCGGGAAGTCCCGCGTTCCATCGTTCAGCGAGGCCCATGATATCCGCCGCTCGAGCGGCCTCCGCAGCGCGCTGCTCAATCGATCCGGAGCTGCCCATCTCGCCGGCCGTGAGGTCGAGAACGCCGACTCGCTTTCCGGCGGCGGCGCTTTTGATGAGCGCGCCCCCGCAGAGGAGTTCCGCATCGTCGGGGTGGGCCATGATGACCAGAAGGTCAAGCCCCCTGTCCATTAGAAGGGTGATCGGAAAGGGGGGCGGGCCGCCACCCGTGCTAACGCACGGGTCCCCGGGATGCCACGGCCCCAGAGGGCACCCGCGCATCGCGTGGGTCGCGGAGCTTCGAAGGCATAGCCGTCGCGGGCACCGCCGCCGAAGGCGGTGGTCCGAGAAGCTCCAACGACGGAGACGGGGCCGTGCCACCGCAACCCACACACTCGTCTGTTCATTTCAACCCGGTGCTGGGCACAGGGCGACCAACCTTTGGTCGGTGCCCGCGCGGTTGATCCATCGTCTCTCCTCGTCGGACCACCGCCTTCGGCGGCGGTGCCCGCTCGGCTACGACTCCTCGTCGTTCCTTGCCTGAACGCGCGCGAGCGCGGGGCACCCACGCCGCATGGCGTGGGTCGCGCGGCCCACCCCCCTTTCCGATCACCCTTCTAGAAGGCTCACTCGTGCCTCAGAGCTTCCACCGGGTCCATGCGGCTTGCGCGCAGCGCGGGCAGCAGCCCGAACAGCATACCCGTCACGGAGGCCATCCCGAGCGCGGTAAAGATGGCCCAGATGGGGATTCTGGCGGGCAGAGGAGTCCACGCGGCCACGGCGGATGCCAAGCCCCATCCCATGAGCATGCCCACGAGTGCCCCGACGGCGGTCATCGCGGAAGCTTCCACGAGGAACTGCCACAAGATCTCTCTCCGAGTGGCGCCCACGGCCTTCCGAATGCCGATCTCTCGAGTGCGTTCCGTAACGCTGATGAGCATGATGCCGATGACTCCAACGCCGCCCACGAGCAGGCCGGTCGAGGAGAGCGCCATCATCACGAGAAAGAAAACGGCGGTCAGCTGCTCGAAGAGATCCAGAATCTGGGCCGACGCGATAACTGCGAAGTCGTTCTCCTCACGCGGACCCAGTCCGCGCATGCCGCGCATCGCCGCGATGACATCGTCTTGGGCTCGCTCGAACGTGACCGATTCCTTCGGCACGATGACGATCTGGGCCATTTCGGGGCTTTGACGAAGTCGCCGCCTTGCTGCCGTATGTGGGACTATCGCAAAATGCTGGATCAAACCCGAGAAGATGTTGTCCGATTGCGCGAACACACCGACCACCCTGAAGGGCTCCTGAGTGCCGCGCCAGCGGTTGAGCATGCGCACCCGTCGCCCAATCGGGTCGCGTTCACCGAAGAGCTCGGTCGCGAGCTCCTCCGAAATCACCGTGATGGCACGGTTCTGGTCGACCTCGGCCGGCGTGAAGTCACGGCCGGCGACGAAGTCCCCGGGGGTATACGCCGGCCAACCGGCCGAGTACCCACTCGTCTGGATATTGCGGACCGTGTGCCCGTCGTAGTCCATATCGATGGAGAACGGGAACGTGAACATCGCCGCCTCGACGGTCGGTAAACGGTCGAGGACTTTGGCCTCCTCCGGCAGCAGCTCGGGCTTGTTCCACCACGGGGGTCGGTTGTTGCCCGCGTCCGAAAGGCGAACGGCGGTGAAGTCGAAGCGCATCACCACGAAGTTGTTGGGCCCGCCCGCCTCGAACGCTTCCATGACGCTCGAGCGAATGCCCGTGATGAGCGCCGCGAGCGCCACCACGACGGACACGCCGACGGCCACCCCGAGGATCGTGAGGCCCGAGCGGATGGCGTTGGCGCGCATCGCGTCGAACGCGATGAGCAGGCCCTCGTGCAGAGAAGTCAGAGCGGAGGCGCCCGTGGGCGTTGGCTTCTCACTCATAGCGGAGCGCGTCCACGGGGTTGAGCTTCGATGCCTGCGAGGCCGGGTAGACGCCCGCGGTGATGCCCACCGACGTGCCGAGGCCCACACCCACGATGATCCACTTGAGACTCACGGCGGCCGGGAGCGGGGAAACAGCGGCGATGAGGGTCGCGATCCCGAGTCCCGCGGCAACGCCGAACATGGCACCGACCGTGGAGAGGGTGATCGACTCGATGAGCACCTGGCTCATGATGTCGCGCCGGCGAGCTCCCAGTGCCTTGCGGACGCCGATCTCCCGAGTGCGCTCCATGACCGAGACGAGCATGATGTTCATGATCACGATTCCTCCCACCACGAGCGAGATCGCCACTAGGCCCGGCAGAGCGGTGAAGAGGACGCGCGAGATGTTGTCCCAGAAACTGATCGCGTCTTCGGCGGTCTCGGCGCCGAAGTTGTTCGCCTGATGCGGCCTCAGTTGCCGGCGCGACCGCATGATGCCTTCGACCTCGAGCTGGATCTCCCGGACCTGGTCAGGGTTGAGCGCCTGGATGATGACTTCGTCGATGACTCCCCGGGGGTTCGTGACCGACTGAATCGGGGATCGGGCTGGAGCCACCGCGAAGTTGTCGAGCGACTGGCCGAAAATCGAGCCTCGCTCTTCCAGCACTCCGATGACACGATAGGGGAAGCCGCGCAGTCGTACGGTTCGCCCAATCGGGTCCAGGTCCTGGAAGATGACCTCGGCGGTCTCCTTGCCGAGCACCAGGACCGGGATCCCACGGTCGGCCTCCTGCTGGGTGAAGGCCCGGCCGCGCGCGATCTTCAGATTGCGAATTGCAAACATCTCAGGGGAGGCGCCGGTGACTCGGACCCCGGTTGCCGTGCGTCCGTTGTCGCCGATGGCGTCGGAACCCGTGCTGCTCTCCACCGCGATGCGCGCCGGAATCGTCAGTCGTGCCCGGATCGCGTCCGCATCCTCGTACCGGAGCCGTGGGCTTCTCAGACGCTCCCGCCAAACCTCATCGTCGGAGTTTACGTCGGACTCGGGCCAGCGCCGGACCGTGACGGTGTTGATGCCGAAGATCTGAGACGTGACGTCTTCGCGAACGTACCGGTCGAGGCCCTCCACGACCGTCACGACGACGATGAGGAACATGACGCCCATGATCACCCCGAGCAGGCTGAAGAACGTCTTCAGCTTCTCGCTGCGGAGCTGGTTCATCGCGAGCGTGATACCCTCCCAGATCTGCACAGCCCGTCTCTCTCCCGGTGCTTTAGTCTCTGTCCGTCAATTGATGACCGGTTCGTCGCTGCTACGCACCGCGTCCCCGTTGCTGAGTTGTCGAATCCTCTGGTACGGTCCTGCTACGACGGTGTCCCCAACGCTGATGCCGGAGAGAATCTCGAAATACTCCTGACCCGCGATGCCGATCTCGACGGGGGTGAACGTCACCGTCCCGTCGCTCACCACGAAGACCCCTTCGATGTCCTCGAGGTCGTCGTCGTCGGAGGAAGGATCGGCTGCGGTCGAATCACGCTCCTCCTCTCGCACCGTCAGCGCGATGATCGGCACAGCGAGCACGTCCCCGCGCGTTTCCGTGACGATGTCGGCGGTCGCCGAAAGATCGGGTCTCAGAAGCGCCTCATTCACGTCGAGCGTGAGCACGACCTCGAAGTCGATGGCCGCCTGCTGGCCCGCGGCCTGCCGAGATGGAGGGTTGATTGCCGAATTCCCGATCTCGGTGACCCGCCCCGTGAACTCCTTGTCGCCGAAGGCGTCGATGCGGATCGTGGCGCTGTCTCCGACGGAGATCGCCGGAATATCGGTCTCATCGACCTGCACAACCACCTCGATGACCGAGAGGTCGGAGATCGTGAGCACGAGGCTCCCGGGGTTGTTCATCGTCCCGATGATGACGGTCTCGCCCTCCTCGATGTTCAGGCGCGTGACTTTCCCGTCCATTGCGGCACGGAAGATCGTCCTGGAGAGCTGCTCCTCGGCCTCGTCGACCGATGCGCGCCATTGTGCGACGCCGTGTTGTGAGGAGGAGAGCGTCGCCAGGGCGATGTCGACCCGCGTGCGTGCGTCGTCGATCTGCAGCCCACTGACGAGCACCGAGTCGCGAGCCCTGAGATTGAGCAAGCGATCGAGGTCCCGCTGAGCCTGCAGGAGGCTGGCCTCCTGCTGCGTCTGCTGTGCCTCGGCCTGGGCCAGAGAAGCTTCGTTACGAGAGAGCGCAGCCTGGTACTGATCGGGCTCGAGCCGGAGCAGGAGCTGCCCCCGCACGACGTCCTCGCCCTCGTCGATCAGGAGCTCGGCGACCTTCGCGGAGACGTCGGAGCTGACGTCGACCGTGCGACGGGCGCGAATGTTACCACTCGCGGTCACGAGCTCGACGAGGTCTCTGCGCTCGATTACCTCGGTCCGCACTTCTACGCCGCGCTCGCGTCCGCGCGTAGCCTGGAGCGTGGCGGCGGTGCCGAGGACGAGGACGGCGATGACGCCGATGATGATTTTCGTCTTCGAGTTCATGGCCTCTAGTTTCTGAGGGAGGAGCCCACGAGCGCCTCCAGGCTTGTCACAGTGTCGTGGTAGGCGAACACCGCCATGACGCGGTCTTGGTCCGCCTGTGCGAATACGGTCTGCGCGTCGACGAGCTCGATGAAGGTGATCGCGCTCAAGCGGTACCGTTCCCGCGCGAGACCCAACTGCTGCTCCGCGAGCACCCGGTTTCGTTCTTCCAGCAAGGCGCTCTGATACGCTGTCCGCACGTTGGCAAGGCCTATGGAAATGTCTGCGTCGAGCGCCAACTCCTGCTCGCGGACCTGATACCCTAGATCATCGCGCTGAAGGCGGGCCGCCTCGAGGTTCCTCTGCCGGCTCAAGCCCTGGAAGATTGGGATGCTCAGGCCGAGGGACACTTGCGGTGGAGAGCCCTGGAAGCTGAACGGGAAAGCGCTGTTCTGGTCGGTGATCGCCTGCCGCTGTGCGTCCGTGAATACCAGGCGCGAACAATCGAGCGCGGGTAGCGGGTCGGCGAGCCGCGCATACAGGTTGTTCGTCTGGACACATTGAGCGACGGATCCAGCCACCTGAGCCTGGGCCTGAGCGACCTGGAAGTCCGTCGAGCTCGCCTGGCGCGTGAATCCGCTCCATCCTGTTTGGATGGAGAGTGAGGGCAGGTACGCCGAGCGCGCTGAGCTGACGCCGATGTCGGCAGATTCCTTCGAGCGCCGTCTGGCTTCGAGAGTCGGGTTCTGCCTCAGGGCCATGTCAGTGAGCTGCTCGAGTGTCCACGTCGGCTCGGAGAGCTCGAATACCGTCGACAGCTCGAAGTCCTGGCTCACGGGCAGGCCGAGCTGCTGGAGTACCCGGATGCGGGCTGTGGAGAGCGCGTTGCGCGCCTGAAGTTCGGTGACCTCCGAGCGCCCGACCTGAACCTCCGCCTGACCGACATCGATCGGGGTCACCTGACCGACTTCCAGCTGGCCCTGGGCCAGCCGCAGATTGAATCGGCTGCTCTCGAGCTGTTGCTCGGCGAGCCGCAGGCCTTCCTGCCGTCGAAGCAAGTCGACATAGGCGTTGGTCACCTGCGAGGCGAGATTCGCCTCCGCAACCCTGATCTGTGCGACCGTGGCTCCGCGTAGGGCCCGCGCCTGCGACGGCGCTTTCAGCTTCGCCCAGTCGAGCGAGAAGTTCAGGCCGACGTTGTAGTTCGAGAAGTAGTACGACGGCTGGTTGGCGAATCCCAGGTCCGCGAGCGTCAGGCTTCCGAACCCAAGCGTCTCGCCGGCCCCTTGCCATGAGACGCCCGAGAACGCGGACGCCGTCGGCAGCAGCGCCCCGTACGCTTGACGCACGTCCCAATCCGCGAGCGCCTCGTCGTTCCGGGCCTGAAGGAAAGTCGGGTTGTTGCCTCGTGCGATCTCGAGCGCGTCTGCCAGTGAGAGGCTGCTCGGAACCGCTTCTTGGGCTGCCGTCGGCGCCGCTGATACCGCGGCGATGAGCACGATCGCCCGCGCGCAGATCCTCATCCTCACAATCCCCCTCGTATCCGTCAGTGGAGAGTTGATCCAGAGCCCCGTACGCCATGTCGGAGCGGGCGGTTTCGAGTCGTGAGACCGGCCGGGACGCTGTTCATGACAGCCTGTACGCGGCGGACGGGGCACATCTTCATGGCGCGCCGCCTTCCAATCGGGTTGAAAGCTAACGCGCGGGCGCCAGCGACCAAGGTAAGCGGCCCTTTCAGCCGACCAGGTCTTGGCGTTCCGCCACGTATTGCAGTGCGGGGATCTCGACGCGCAGCACGCGCCCCTGGCGGTCGAACCACACGACCCGCTCCTGGTCGCCATCCCGGAACACGACCTTTCTAGCATCCACTAGATTCGGGCCCAAGCGGAGCTCTACGTCCACCCAGGCGCCCGCCACGAGATCCATCACCAGGCGGGAGCGGGGCTCGATGACCGGGACCTGCGCCCCCTCGCTCACGTTGCCGAGGAAGTAGTAGTGATGGGCCACGAGCTGCTCGACGATCCGGGTGTGGGTGCTCGCGCTGAACTCACGCTCCTCCTCTCCGGCCGCGGAGCGGAAGTTGGAAACGAAACGAGGGCCGACCAGGTTGAGCACGACTTCGGAGGCGTCGATCCCAGTGACCTTCAGCTGATAGCCGTCTGCCGCGCCCTCGGGGGCGTGGGCGCTCAGCAAGGGACGCAGCTCCTGAGACCCGCCATCGCGCGACAGAGTCACGGTGGCGCTCGCGATATACGTCGCACTCCGTCCAAAGCCCGCCCGCCGAATGGAGAACTCCTCGCTGCCGATGACTTCGCCGCCAATACTCACGGAGAAAATGCCTTGGTCCACGACCACACTCTGCGCGCCGAGCCCGAGCGCGGTGCCGATCGCGAGCAAGAGTGAGCCACATAGTGAGCCACATAGTGAGCCACATAGTGAGCCACATGGGGATAGTCCGAGTCGCATGACGGTCCTACCCGCGCGCGCGCCATGCGTTCGCATCGTTCGTCGGCCTCCCTTCTAGCGCAGTGGCGATTTCCTGCACGTATCGCTCGAAAAGCGCTGCTCCCTTCTCGGGCGTACCTCGCTTCGGGCGGCCGACGACGCCCCGAGATTCGGGCGGGGGTGCAGGCACTCTGCCGCGCGTGTACCTTCGCAGCGCCTTGGCATCCGGTACGAAGTCCTCGACTTCGTCCATGTGGACAAGCTCGGGTGCGAGGTGTAGTAGAAGCGAGGTTTCCAGCTCACCACCGTGTTCGCTCTCCGGATCCGACTCGAGGACATCGCGGACGTCGATCTGGTAGAGGTCATACACGCTGTTGGTTGACGCGTCCGTCAGCGCCATCAATAGTGCCTCCAAGTGTGGTTCGTACCGATGCGCCGTGATGATCACGAACTCGGAAACGCCGCCGTCCTCCCACTGTGCGAGCAGTTCGTTGATCGCGCGGTGGAGCGTCTTGCGGCGAAGCCCCGTGGTACCGGCAAAGGGACCTCCGCCCATCAAAACCCCGTAGGAGAAGGTCGGAGCGCGTAGAATGCCTAGTCGCTGCGAAACGGCCCGGGCGACGCGGTCCGCGATGAGGACGTTTGCTCCCAAAGGGAGGTGAGGGCCGTGTTGGTCCATTGCGCCTACCGCGAGAATCAATCGAGGGTCTCTGGCGATCGCCCGGCTGATCTCCGGCCAGCTCAGTGCGTCGAGTGCGAATGAAGTCACGTGTGCGGATGTCCCTGAAGTGGCGTAGAGCTGCGCGGTCGGTCGGGTGGCTCGGTCCGTGGATCGCTTTGGCCTCGCTGTCGCTTTGGGCGGCGTCGCCCGGGCACGCGGTCCTTGTCCTCGCGTCAGCTGGCGCCACGGCCGCCCTCCTCTGGGGCCCTCGACGGAGAGGCATGGCCTGGGGTGCCGGCTCGGCGATCCTGGTGCTTGCCATCCTCGCGGCATTCGGGGCCCAACGCCAGGTAGGCGAGCTCACGTCCGGGTGGGACGAGTATTGGGCGGAGCGCGAGCAGGAGGTGGGCGAGACTAGGCTGGATGCCGCGCTGCAAGAGATGCTCGCGGCTGGTGAGGCCGCAGCCGACTCGCTCGCGGGCATGGCGAGGGAGCTGGCCGCGTCGCAGGACGTGACCGCGGTCGAGCGTCTGAGGGCTCGGCACGGTGTTTCAGCGATCGCACTCTACGACCCACGGGGACAGCTGATCATCTGGGACGGCGTGCATCGCGGGAAAGTACCCGAGCCCGCACAAAGGGGGGAGCAGCGGTACATGTACCGTGACCTCCCGCTATTCGGATATCTGTACGTAACCGCGGTGGCGTCCAACGGAAGCGTCGCCATGGCCGCCCACCTCTTGCGCACGGATCTGTCCCCTGACCTAGGGGCAGATGTCGGCGACTTCAGCTCCGAGTTCTTGCGGGAGACCGGTGAGTCGATCCGTATCAGCGCCGAGTCTCCTCCCGTCTCGGAGGGAGTGTGGGAACTCACTGTGCCAGGCGGCGAGCGTCTGCTCAGCGTCGTCATAGAGCGTCCGGAACTAGCAGCGCGCGTGGCGAGGGTCATGGGGCGCTGGCAGGTGGTCGTATCGACGAGTCTGTTGCTCGCGTGGCTTCTGCTCGCGATCGGTGGACCGCCCAGGCTGGCCGCTGGTACCGTAG
Organism: Gemmatimonadota bacterium; assembly: GCA_022560615.1. Lineage (NCBI taxonomy): Bacteria > Pseudomonadati > Gemmatimonadota > Gemmatimonadota bacterium. Next base: position 51,603 of record JADFSR010000019.1, on the reverse strand, counting down.
CAGCGGGTAGCCTTCTCCTCGTCGCGGCGTTCCTTCCGCTGGATCAGATCGATCGTTTAGCAGGGCTCTTCGACCCTGGTCTGTTCGAGCTTCCGGGCCCGCTTCCCATCTCGCTCGGGAGATTCGTCCTCCTCGCGTTGGCGGGCTTCACCATGGTCGCCGTACTTCCGCGACCGAGGCTGGAGATACCGTTCTGGGCGGCAGGTTTGATGTCGAGCGTGCTCTTTCCGCTGACCATTTTGCTCATCCAAGCCGGCCTCCGTCCCGAGTCGCTCGCGGGTGGAAGGCTCGAGTGGATCGCGTACCAGGGAGCGCTGGCGGCCGTCCTCACGCTCATCGTGGGTTCTGCCCTCGCCTTCACCCGCGCTCGCCCAGAGGGGCATCGGGGACTCGCCGCGGCCGCGCTGGTTGCCGCGATCGCGCTTGCCGCGGCCGGCGCCACGCACGTGGGGATGACCCGAACGCTGCCGATCTGGTGGACGGCGCTCTGGCTCGTGCCCACCTCGCTCGCCGCCGCCTCGATCGGGGGCTGGGCGGGTTGGCAGCGACCGCTCGTCGGTTGGCTCATGGCCGGGGTCCTGGCGGTGACCGCCGCGCTTCCGGTGGCATGGCAGCAGCAGATCGCGGCGGAGGTCGCGGAGGGGACCGCGCGTCTCACGGCGGTTGCGGCGCCCGAGGATTTGGCGCTGCGTCGGGGGCTCATACGGTTGGGTGAGGTCGCGGACTCTCTCGAGCGGGCGGGCAAGCGAGACCTCGACGTCATGTACGGCGCGTGGCGTGGAAGTGGTCTGGCCGAAGAGGCGGTGCCGTTGCGGATCACCATGTGGCCGGAAGGGGGCGAAGCGGGTGAGGAACTTCGCATCGGTGTGGGTACGGACCGACCTGGGCGGATCGCCGACATCGCTCGCGATACACGGGTGCGGGGCACGTCGCAGCTGTTTCATCTCCGGAGGGACGACGCCCGCTACGTGATTGGGGTGCCCCTTTCGGGGGGGGACGTGCTCACAGCGGTCGGGCCCGCGATCTCCACGCTCCGGAGCTCCCGCTCGGCGCTCGCGGCCCTCATGCGAGGCGGTTCCGCGTCGGTGGCGGAGCCGCTCACGCTCATCCCTCTGCTCGCTACTGATCCGCACGGACCCGCGTCCATCACCTGGACGCGTACCAGTGCGGGCTGGCAGGGGGACCTCGAGATCGAGTTCGAGAACAGGACGTACCACGCGCACCATCTGGTCGAGCTGCCGGGTCCGCTGCTCGCGTCGGCTCGCGGCTCTTTGCTGTTGGCGCTCGACCTCCTCGTCTTCTTCTCGTTCTGGCTCGGAGGGCGAGCGTTGCTGAGGGAGGTGATGCCTGAGGAGATGAGGGTGTCCGGCTGGGTGATCTCGTTCCGCGCCCGGGTCACCCTCGCGCTCTTCGGCTTTTTCGTCCTCGCCAACGCGCTCTTCGGAACCATCGCGTATCGGACCCTGGTGCAGGCATCGGTGCGCTCGGCTCAAGCGATTGCCGAGCGAGTCGTCGAGGACGCCGCGGACTGGTACCTCTCGCTCGGCGGAGCGACCGGGGGAACCAGGATGGAGCGACTCGCGCAGCAGGTGGGCGCGGAGCTACTCGAGTACCGGGACGGCGAGTTGCGGGAGGGCTCGGTCGAGGAGCTCGTCGAGCTCGGCCTGTACGAGGGCTGGATGCCGCTCGCGCAGCATCGTCTGCTCGACGGAAGTGAAGGGATCCGGGAGTACACAGAGACTTCGCTGGGGCGCTGGCAGTACATCACGGCGTACCGGCGTCTCCCCGACGGTGACATCCTCGGTGTGCAGGTTCCGCTTCAAGCCGGCGCCACGGCGATCCAGGCCACCGATCTCATCGAGCTGATGGGCTTCGCGACTCTCGTCGGAGGCGCGTTGTCCCTCGTATTGGCGTGGATGGTCGGGCGCGCCCTGACGAGCCCGCTCCGGGCGCTTCAGGTCGCCTCCGAAGCGGTCGGTGCGGGGGACCTTCAGCTCCGCCTTCCCAGCACGCGTGCGGACGAGTTCGGCGCGGTATTCCGTGCCTTCAACCGGATGGTCAGCCGTGTGCGCAGAGCTCGCCGACAGCTCGTACGCACGTCACGGCGCACGCAGGCGATCATGGACGAGGCCGCCGTCGGCATGATCGCGCTCGACCCGGCAGGACGGGTCATACAGGTGAATCGTCGCGCCGAGGAGATGTTGGGCTCGGACGTGTTCGTGGGGAGGAGCGTGCCCGGTGAGGGCCCGCTCGGTGAAGCGCTCTCCGGTTGGCTGGCTCACTTCCTCGCGGGTTCTGCCGACCAGGCGGACACGGAGTTGCACGCGAACAACCGTCGTGTGAATGTGCGGGCCAGCCGGCTCGAAAGCTTGGGTAGCCGCCGCGGCGTTGTACTCGCTTTGGACGACGTGACGGATAAACTACGCGCGGAGCGAGTACTGGCGTGGGGCGAGATGGCACAGCAGGTGGCCCACGAGGTCAAAAACCCGCTGACACCGATCAAGTTGAGTATCCAGCACATCCGTCGCGCTTGGGACGACAAAGCCACGGACTTCAACGAAATCCTCGTCAAGAACGCTGATGCGATGCTTGCGGAAATCGATCGACTGGCCGCGATCGCGCAGAGTTTCTCGCGCTTCGGCGCCCCAAGCGGAGAAGGGGAAACGCCGCTGTCCGTGGTCTCGATACCCGCCGTGGTCGATGATGTGATGGCGCTCTACGGGGGCGGCTCCTCTCCACTCGTGAGTTTCGAGCAGGACGTACCAGACGATCTGCCTACCGTGGTGTCGCGTGGCTCGGAGCTCAAGGAGGTTCTCGTCAACCTGATGGAGAACGCCCGTGACGCGATCGGTGATCGAGGAGTCGTTCGTATCTGCGGACGCACGGAAGGGGACAGTGTCGTGGTAGTAGAGGTCGTAGATGACGGCTCCGGCATCGATGAGGCGTTGCTGCTCCGCATCTTCGAACCGCGTTTCTCCACGCGTTCCACCGGCGCCGGGCTCGGTCTTCCGATCGTGCAGAGACTGGTAAACGCGTGGGGAGGGTCGGTCGACGTCACCAGCGTGCCCGGTGAGGGAACGACGGTGTCGGTCCGGCTGCAGCGATCAGATTCCGTGGGCTAGCTGGGTCGTCGGCAGCCCACTGGACTTCTTCTCAGTCTGCTAGACTGGTGAGAGCGGTCAGATTCTGGCATCTTGAATGCCCTCGGAGCCGAACCCTCCCGGCTCTGAGATGTCGCCACCGGAGGCGCCCTGCAGCGGTAAGCCCGGAGCATCTCTACCCGGATGCAGAACTACTCCACAGATCGAGACAGAGCAAAGGGGCCCAGCTCCGCCACGCGGATCGCTGGCCCGGGGCGCCGCCGTGTGGCGCCCCTCGAGCTCGCCGAGTGGCTCCAGCAGAGGCTGCCAGCTATTCGCGAGCAGTGGGCGAGGCGAATCCATGAGAACGGCGTGGGGCGCAGCGAGCCTTGGGACCCGATCATGGACGAGTTCATGTCATTGCTGGTGGCGATTCTCCCATCGCTGTTAGGGCCGCTGAGGAGGGAAGTAAGGCCGATCTGGGATCGTTGCGCGGAGCTCTTCGGTGCGACCGCAGCCCAAAGGGGTCTGGCCGCCGGGGAAGTCATCGAGGAGCTGCAGGTGCTGCGCGAGTTGGTGATTCGTGAGCTGTATCGCGATCCCCCGATGGGGGGTCAGGTGCCGCTCTCTCTACGAGAAATCCTTCATCTCAACCGCGCCATCGATAGGGCGGTCACGCACGGCAGCGTTGGCCACACGGACGCGCTCTTCTTCCAGCTCTTCGATAAGGGTGAACCCCGGGACCCCGTGCTGCCGGCGACCTTGGCGGAAGAGGTCCGGCAGCAGCTCGGCGTGATTCGGGCCGAGTTCGAATCGACGGTGAGCGTGCTCGTGACGACCGGGCGGGAGAGCACGAAGGCGCATTAGAAGGGTGATCGGAAAGGGGGGTGGGCCGCGCGACCCACGCCATGCGGCGTGGGTGCCCCGCGCTTGCGCGCGTTCAGGCAAGGAACGACGAGGAGTCGTAGCCGAGCGGGCACCGCCGCCGAAGGCGGTGGTCCGACGAGGAGAGACGATGGATCAACCGCGCAACCGTCATGTGCCCAGCACCGGGATGAAAGGACACATGAGTGTGTGGGTTGCGGTGGCACGGCCCCATCTCCGTCGTTGGAGCTCCTAGCCGTAGCGACGGCTATGGCGTCGTCGCCCCGCGACCCGCGCAATGCGCGGGTGCCCTCTGAGGCCGTGGCACTCGGGGACCCGTGCGACAGCACGGGTGGCGGCCCGCTCCCCTTTCCGATCACCCTTCCATGAGCCGAGATCTGCCGCCGGAAGAGTTCCGAGCTCTGGCACACGAAGTGGCCGATTGGATGGCCGACTACCTTGCGGGCGTCGGAGATCTTCCCGTCTTTCCGGACGTACGACCCGGTGACGTGCGCGCTGCCTTGCCGGCCGCGCCACCGGAGGTCGCCGAGCCCCTCGAGCGGGTGCTTGCCGACTTTCGTGACATCATCGTACCTGGACTCACGCACTGGAATCACCCCGGTTTCTTCGGCTACTACGCGATCACGGGCTCCGCGCCGGGGATTCTCGGTGAGATGCTCGCAGCGGCGCTCAACGTGAACGCGATGGTATGGCGCAGCTCGCCCGCGGCTACCGAACTCGAGGAGACCACTACGGATTGGCTGCGTCAACTCCTGGGATTGCCGGCCGACTTCGACGGGGTCATCAACGACACGGCTTCCTCGTCCTCACTGTATGCGTTGGCCGCGGCGCGCGACGTGGCGTATCCCGATGCCCGTGAGCGGGGTCTGTTCGGGCGGCCCGCCGGGCGGGTCTACGCGTCCGATCAGACCCACTCTTCGATAGAGAAGGCGGTCCTGACTTTGGGCTTCGGTCGGGACGGATATCGTGCGATACCGAGCGATTCCGAGTTTCGCATGCGGCCGGCCGCGCTCCGCGCTGCGATCGAAGAAGACATGGCGGCTGGTGTTCGACCCGTCGCGGTTGTGGCGACGCTCGGCACGACATCGAGCAGCTCGATCGATCCGGTGAGCGAAATCGCCGAGGTCGCCCGCGACTTCGGCCTCTGGCTGCACGTCGATGCGGCGTACGCGGGCCCTGCGGCCATCGTACCCGAGCTGAGGCCATTGCTGGCCGGCTGGGAGCACGCCGACTCCATCGTGGTCAACCCGCACAAGTGGTTGTTCACTCCGGTCGATTGTTCGGTGCTCTATTGCCGGCGTCCGGAGCGACTGGTCCGAGCGTTCTCGATCGTTCCCGAGTATCTCACCGCACCCCAAGCGGAGGGTGGGCGGAACCTCATGGACTACGGGGTCTCACTCGGCCGTCGCTTTCGTTCTCTCAAGCTCTGGTTCGTCCTCCGCGCGTTCGGACGTGAGGGCATCATCGAGCGTCTTCGCGCACACGTGGCGATGGCGAAGGAGTTCACGACCTGGATCGATGAGGCGGAGCAGTGGAAGCGCGTGGCGCCGACACCACTGTCTACGGTCGCCTTTCGGTTCCTGGCAGGCGGTAGTGACGAGCAAGACGCCGACGCTGCCAACCTTCGTATCCTGGAACGTGTGAATCGTTCGGGAGAGGTCCTTCTGACCCACACCGAGCTCGGCGGCCGCGTCGCGCTGCGGCTCTCGATCGGGAATCTGAGGACGACGTCCTCTCACGTGCGGCGGGCTTGGGCGCTCCTTCAGAACGCCGCCGACGATGAGAGAGCCGTGTAGGTAACTCGCCTACGCCAGCTCGCGGACCTCGCGAACGAGGTCTCCCATCGACTCCTTGGCATCGCCGAAGAACATCAGCGTGTTCTCCGCATAGAACAGCTCGTTGTCGATGCCGGCGAAGCCCGGAGAGAGGCTCCTTTTCATGACGATGACCCGACGTGCCTTGTCCACGTCGAGAATCGGCATGCCCGCGATGACCGACTGCGGGTCTCGGGCCGCGGGGTTCACGACGTCGTTCGCGCCTACGACGAGTACCGCGTCCGTTTTCGAGAAGTCGTCGTTGATTTCGTCGAGGTCGAAGAGCTTGTCGTAGCTGACGTCCGCTTCTGCGAGCAGCACGTTCATGTGACCCGGCATGCGACCGGCGACCGGGTGGATGGCGTACTTCACATCCACGCCCCGATCTTCCAGTAGGTCGCCGACCTTGCGTAGCTCGTGTTGGGCTTGCGCAACGGCCAGCCCGTATCCCGGCACGACCACCACCGAATTCACGTATCCGAGTTCCGCAGCGACCGCCTCGGCGTCCGTGCTCCTCACCGGGCGCTTGCCGATCAGCGCGCGATCGACACCCGCGGTGCCGCCGAAGCCGCCGAAGACGACGTTGGCGAGGGAGCGGTTCATGCCCTTGCACATGAGCTGGGTCAGAATGAGGCCGGAGGCCCCGACCAAGGCACCGGCGATGATCAGGACCATGTTGCCGATCACGAATCCCGCTGCACTCGCGGCCAGGCCCGAGTAGGAGTTCAGCAGCGAAATCACGACCGGCATGTCGGCGCCACCGATCGGGATGACCAGCAGGACGCCGAGCAGGAGCGATATGCCGCAGAAGACGTAGAAGAGCGTGGTCGGATCCTGACCCCCGAAGACACCGAGGGTCATCGCGCCAAGCGCGAGCGTGCCCAGGACGAGCAGGGCATTCGTGGCATTCTGGCCCGGGAAGGTGATGGGGTTTCCGGTGAGGATGCCCTTCAGCTTGGCGAACGCTATAAACGACCCGGAGAAGGTCACGCCGCCGATCAGCGTCCCGAGCAGCATCGAGACGCCCCCCGTGCTCAAACCTACTCCGGGGAGGTTCAGGAACTCGGCTACGGCCACGAGCGCCGACGCGCCACCACCGAAGGCGTTGAATACGCCGACCATCTCCGGCATAGCCGTCATCTGGACCCTACGGGCTGCTATGCTGCCGATGATACTACCGATCGCCACACCGATGAGGATCCCGGTCCAGCTGAGGATGTCGGTATCCACCACGGTCGCGATGATCGCGAGAAGCATCGCAAAAGACGCGAGCGCGTTACCACCGCGCGCGGTTGCCGGTGATTGCAGCCGCTTGAGCCCGACGACGAAGAGGATCGCCGACAGCAGGTAGGTCAGTTCGACCAGGATGTCCGCGTTCATGTCGGCCTACCTCTTCCTGAACATGCTGAGCATGCGATCCGTCACCATGAATCCCCCGATCACGTTGACCGTGGCCATGGTGATTGCCACGACGCCGAGCACCATCTGCGTGGTGCCCTCGGCCCGACCCGCGACGACGATCGCGCCGACGATGGCAATACCGGATATCGCATTGGCGCCGGACATGAGCGGGGTGTGTAGTGTGGGAGGCACCTTGGTGATGACCTCGCGACCGGCCAGCGCCGCAAGGACGAACACGTACAGTCCGATCATCAACTCGCCCATCGGTTCTCCTGGGAGGTTGCAGTGAGTCTGAGTCTGGGTCGACTGGCGGCGGTCACGACACCGACAGCGCGTTCTTCACGAGCTCGTTCGTGACCTGGCCTTCGTGCGTGACGGTAGAAGGGCCCACCACGTCGTTCTCCATGTCGAGTTCGATTCGGCCTTCCTCTGCGACGAACTCACTGACCAACGTCACGATGTTCTTCGAGTACATCTGGCTCGCGTGCACCGGGATGCCGGCTGCTAGGTTGACCGGCCCGAGGATCTGCACACCGTGCACGACAACGGTTTCGCCGCTCTGGGTCAGCGCGCAATTGCCGCCGCTCTCCGAAGCGAGATCGATGATCACAGACCCCGGACGCATCGACCTGACCATGTCTTCCGTGATCAACAGCGGTGCGTCCCGGCCGGGGATCTGAGCCGTGGTGATCACGATGTCGCAGTCTGCTATCGCGCCGGCGATGAGGTCCAGCTCCTTCTGATGCTGGTCCTCCGAGAGTTCCTTCGCGTAGCCGCCCTCACCCTCGGCCGCGACCTCCTCGTCGGCCTCCAAGAAGCTGGCGCCCAAGCTCTCCACCTGTTCCTTCACCTCGGGCCGGACGTCGAACGCTTGCACCACGGCGCCGAGGCGTCGAGCGGTCGCGATCGCCTGCAGCCCCGCGACGCCCGCTCCGAGAATGAGCGCCTTCGCGGGTCGAATCGTGCCCGCCGCGGTCGTGAACATGGGGAGGAACTTCGGCAAGTGGTCGGCGGCGATGAGCACCGCTTTGTACCCGGCCACGGTCGCCTGGGAGGAGAGAGCGTCCATCGACTGCGCTCGCGTAATCCGCGGGACCATTTCCATAGCGATCCCCGTGATCTTCGATTCCGCGAGCGCGCGAACGAGGTCCGGGTTAGTGAGTGGGCTCATGAACGAGACCAGGATGGTGCCCTCGGACATTGCCGCCACGTCCCCGAGGGACGGTGCGTTCACCGCGAGCACAATGCCCGCGTCCCGGAGAGCCTCCGCAGCGGAGGGGGCGACGGTGGCACCAGCTTCTTCGTACTCATCGTCAGAGATACTCGAGGCCGATCCCGCACCGGCCTGCACGGTCACATCGAGTCCCGCCTTGAGGAGTGCTTTCACACCTTGAGGGACCAGGGCGACCCGGCGCTCTCCAGGACGTGTTTCCTTCAGAACGGCGACCTTCATGCACACTCTCCGTGTGAGTTCTGGAAGTTTTCAGGGGTCGGAGCGCCCACATCGTACCGGGCCGTGTGGGACTGCACAAGCCGAGAATCGCCTAGGTGACGGGGGCTGATTCCGCCATGCTTTCGTCCCGGGTCTGCGACGAGCGTGAAGCATGCTCGCTCATGTTCACACCGCGGCCTTGCGAGGCGTAGAGTCGTTTCTCGTGCAGGTCGAGGTGAACCTGAGTTCTGGGCTTCCGGCCTTCACCGTCGTCGGGTTGCCGCACGGTGCGGTGCGCGAAAGCCGCGATAGGGTCGCGGCGGCACTGCGGAACTCGGGCTTCCCCCTGCCGCCCCGGCGCATCACAGTGAATCTCGCCCCCGGGGACGTGCGCAAGGAAGGAACGGCCTTCGACCTGCCGATCGCGGTGGGCTTGCTCGCGGCCGGCGGGCACCTGGATGACGGTCGCCTCGGCGAGTGCGCCTTCCTGGGAGAGCTGGGGCTCGACGGCTCGCTTCGACCCATTCGCGGCGCACTGCCGATCGCGGCGGAGTGTGCTGCGGCGGGCATCCGCACCCTGGTGGTGCCGTCTGCGAACGCCGGAGAGGCGAGTGTCGTCCCCGGTCTGACCGTTCTCAGCGCGGCGACCCTGTGTGACGTCATCACGCACTTCAGCGGGGGACGGTCGCTCGAGAAGGGCGCCCTCGATCTCCGCGGGCTGTTGCAGGAGAGCGTTTCGGACGGCCTTGACATGCGTGACGTACGAGGCCAAGCGGTGGCGAAGCGAGTGCTGGAAATCGCCGCCGCGGGCTCACACAATGTGCTCTTCCTGGGGCCACCCGGGTCGGGCAAGACGATGCTGGCGCGCAGGCTTGCGGGGATCCTACCGCCGCTCACTCTGGACGAGGCAATCGAGTGCACTCGCGTTCACTCGGTCGCGGGCACGCTGGGGAGGGGGGCGCCGCTGGTGTCTCGGCGCCCTTTCCGGGCCCCCCATCACACGGTCAGCGACGCCGGGCTCGTCGGCGGTGGGTCTCCGATCCGGCCTGGGGAGGTCAGCCTGGCGCACAACGGCGTCCTCTTCCTCGACGAGTTGGCCGAGTTCCGCCGAAACGTCTTGGACGTACTCCGCCAACCGTTGGAAGCCGGAGTCATCCATCTGTCGCGGGCCGGATCGGCCGTCTGCTTCCCCGCCAGGATCCTGCTCGTGGCGGCTATGAACCCCTGTCCCTGTGGCTTCTGGGGGGACGGCACCGATCGGTGTCTCTGCGATCCCACAGTGGTTCACCGCTACATGGGGCGGGTTTCAGGACCGCTCATCGACCGAATCGACCTGCACCTACACATCCCGCCGGTGCCGTTCGAGCAGCTGGCGGGAGACGGCGAGGGGTCGAGCAGCGCCCAGATCAAGGAACGCGTCTCAAAGGCTCGACGGCTCCAGGAGGCCCGCTTCGAGGGGGTCGAGGCGGTGCACGCCAACGGCCAGATGCGTCCCATGGAGTTGCGTCGGTGGTGCCGGCCAAGTCGAGCTGTGTCACGCCTCCTTCAACGCGCGGTCGATCGCATGGGTCTGTCGGCGCGCTCCTACCACCGGATCTTGAAAGTGGCCCGCACGATTGCCGACCTGGACGGCGTCGAGGAGATTCGCTGCCGCGACGCAGCCGAGGCCCTCCAGTACCGATACCTGGATCGCATGCGGGGCTGATCGGGCGACGTGTTGATCGGGCGCGTTGAAAGCCCTCCGCGCTATGAAGGGTGCGGCGCCCCCCAGGGACTTGCCCAGCTTGGCCCGCATGACGACCGAAGCGGCGACCGGTCGGCGATCTCCCCCCGTTCCCACTGGGCCATGGCGGCGGTCATCGTGGAGAAAAGCCGGCTGGCCGGGGAACTGGTGTCGATGGCTTCTTGGAGGGAGATCAGGTTGCACGTTGCGGAAGGATTCGGGCGCGATGCCCCGCGGTCAAGCAGAGAAAAAACGAAGCCCACGCAGATGCGTGGGCCTGACTCCTACTTGAGCAGGCCGAGCCGCTGGAGGTCGGCTTCGGTCCAGTGACCTTGTCGCTCGATGATGCTCTGAGGGGTCTTAGGAAGGAACGTCTCGCCCGCGGACGAGAAGGGTACCGTCACGCGACGGCCGTCGGAGTGACTATAACGGCGGTGACTGCCCCGCTGACGGGCGATGGGAAAGCCTTCACGGGTCAAAGCTTTTTCGAGTCGGCGGGCGGTGAGGGAGCGGAGAAGGGAGTAGTCGACCGGATTCACAGAGTGACAGTGACGAGGGGCTCATCCGAAACCGTCGCCGCTTCGGCTGGGATGGGCTGACCCTCTTCGACGAGGTCTTCCACGATCATTTGGAGGACCTCATGGATGTGGCTCATGGCTTCTTCACGCGTCCGCCCCTGGGTTGCCGCTCCCAGGTGCTCCAGGGCTGGCACGCGCACGAAGAAACCGGGCTCCCCTCCAGGGAAGGAGTCCTTCTCGATCTCAATTCGGAAGGTGTAGGACCGCATTCGACGACCTCCGAGCGGATTGTGACTAATTCTTACCTCGTCCATGAGCGTGGAGGTCCGGGTGGGGCGCGGGGCGTTTGTTGCGCCCTGTACTCCAGCCTGGATGCCTTCCCTCCATCGTACCACAGCTGCTGCGGCTGTCAAACGTCTCGTCTGGACGTCCCCCGAGTCCCCGAAGTCTACCGGCGTTCGGTCACGTCACTCGTCCTTGAGCCGCTTCATGGCTCCCAGGATCACCTTGGCGATTGCCCGGGTGCGCGTGGTCTTCTCGCCCTCGTCGAGGGCCTGGTAGCGAGTCTTCACGCGCCAGCCTCGCACGGTCTTCTCCCCACCGGCGCTCTTTGCTTCCAACTCTTCGAGGAGCGCAAACAGCTCCTCGGGCGTGCAGAAGCGGACGTGATCGATCGCTTCGGGCTCAAGAGCCGCATGCACGGCGTAGCTGCGGAGCAGCTGTCCGGCCCAGTTCTTACTGATCTCGCTGAAGAGGCGATGGTCGATGGGGTTCCACTTCGAGGCACCCGCTGGATAGTGACAAACGGTAACGCTGATCTGGTGCGGGTCGGCGAGGCGAGTCTGGAGGGCGACCTTGAAGGCGCGGACACGCGGACTGTTGCTACAGCCGCCATCGGCGAGCACGAGCAGCTTGGGAGCACCGGTGTAGCGTTCGCGGCCTTCCCACTCCCACCATCGGACGAGGTTGTCGGCGGCGAAGTCGGGCGTGTCGTGAGACGTTCCCACGAAGACGGTGCCGCGGTTCGCGCACACGTCGTAGATGCCGTACGGGATGGCGATGCCTTTGGCCTCGGAGCGGAAGTCATGGTCGCGGACCAGGTCCGGAGTGCGCCTCCAAGCCGTGCCGTTGTTCTTGAAGTTGCCGACCAGCTCCCTCTTCTTCGCATCGATGCTCACGATCGGTAGGCCGTGTCCGGCAAACCTCGTGCGCTGTTCGGCGATGTATTCGAACTGCTCGTTGCGGTCCGGGCCCGAACCCCGAGAGACCCGCTTGTGGTTGACGCGGAGCGCGTAGTCGAGATCCTTGAGGATCCGGGCCACGGTCCTGGTACAAACGTAGATACCGAGGCTCGCAAGCTCGTCGGAGATCTTCTCGGTCGTGCGGCGGGTCCAGCGCACTCCGGTGACGGGATCGCCCGCGACGTCATGCTTCATCAACCCCTCGATGGCGGCGATCACTTCCGGCGTTGTTTTTCCGCAGGAGGCCGTCCTCCACCCTCCCGGCGTACCCGCTCGCGATCGACGTCCTGGGTGAGAAGTTGTGTTCGTCCCCTGGCCACGGTGCCCGGGTCGAGGCCCAGGAGCTCGGCGATGCGTCGGTCCCCGCCGTGGCCGAGCTTCATCGATTCGAGGCCCGCATACAACCGTCGCTGGCGTTCATCCAGCAGCGAGAAGAACAATACGATGGCCGCCTTCAGCTCGTCAGGCACAACGCGCGGGCCTGCACCGAAGGGGAGGTCCTGAGGCTCGGCCTCCCAGACGTGGCGCGCGCGAAGCTGCTTGCTTCGCTCCGATGCGTCGATGGCGAAATGTACGAAGCGCCCGTCGATCTTCTCGCGCGAGATCCGTCCTTCTAGGGCGAGCTTCCGTAGCGGGTCCTTCACCTGGACGTGGAGCACGTGCTCGAGTTCATCGCTCGCGTAGCCCGCCTCGGCCCCGTCCACCAGCACTTCGCATGTCTTGAGGAGCGTCCCGTGCCTGGAGAAGCACACGGAGCGAAAGCACCACAAACCGAGATCGTCGAACTCGGCGACCTCGTGCAGCGTGTAGTACTTGCCGCGGTGGGAGTAGCTCGAATGGTAGTCGAGCTCGCGGAGCCTGCGGAAGACGGTCATGTCGACCTCGGTTCCGAGCACGGACTTGAGTTCCGCCATCGTCGCGATCTTGCGCTCGACAAGCAGCTGGCGCAGAGGTGCCGGGTCCATGGGGTCAGTCCTGTTAGGGTTATGCCTATTGATGCGTAATCCTAACCACTCCAGGCCCCTACACAAGGCGCTTCACAAGCCGGCGCAAACCCCTTGCCGAGAGCGCTCTTACGCGCTCACCGTCGTGCGACCAGGGACGCCAATCCCGTTAGAGTTGCACTCCATACTCTCGATTTGTTTTTGCGGCGGCCCTAAGCGGGGAGGGGCTCAACAAGAGGCTGCCTTCAGATCGTGCGGTCCCGGTCATTCCTTCGGGGTCACCGACTTCGTCGCGGAGGCGTCGAGCGTCCCATTCTGCTATTCCCACGGAGATCGGCCGGCCCCATCGTTGAATCGGCCGCTTCTTTAGCAAGGGGGATGAGGTATGGGCCTGCCGATCTGGGACCTGCGGGAGCTCCGCGAACCGATACGTGACCGTCAACCGCCGCCCCAGCTGCGCTACCCGATCGAATCCTGGCCTACGCACTCACCGCCATACCGAAGGCAGCTGTTCAGTCGCCACGTGGAGCAGGGCACCGCCCTCGAGGAGATCACGTCTCGGCAGCCTGATCGTCATGACCTTATCGCATAGCGACGGAGGCCTCTCCCTTTGCATGGGCCGACCTCGCAAGTCTCACGCTCTACTGGTTCCCCGACGGTCGTCTCCAAAGGCCGACGTCACAATGTTGCCTCGATCGCTTGACGGTTCGCACGGTTCGGCGGGTCACGACCGGCCTCCCGGGCCCCGGCTCACACGAACTCGCCACTGCGACCTCGCAAGCGAGGGTCAGTCCAGCCAACAAGCGGGACAACGAGGCCGAGCGATTGCAAATGTCCCAGACACCTCATATCGTCAAATCGTCCCCTCCGGCCTCTCCAACACACCTAGGAGGTTGCTAGGAAGTACCTTTCCAAGGCCACAGCGCCCTAGCGCTATTGAGCCTCATGTTCCTCGCGCCACCCGCGTTGGCCTACGCTGTGGATTCCGGCGCCCTGGACCCCACCGAGGGTTTGACCTCGGAGGCGCCCTTGTTCGAGCCGCTCAGTGAGACGGAGATGGCTGATATCGAAGGTGGATACTGCTTCGGCTGCCGGCTCTTCTGTGGAGCCGTTGGTATCGGGGCAGGATTGTTTTTCGGCAACCCGGTTGTCGGGTTCGTCGTGGGCGTAGGCTGCATCGAAGTCCTCGACCCTGAGCCCCTGGGCTGAGTCCCGTGGATCGCGCCGGACAAGCCACGGGAGGCCGTTGGGCGCTCCTAGTGCTGTGGTGGCGATCCGTGCGGAGGAGGGGGCCGTCTGGCCCCTTCCCCGCACTTCTCGGGTTGGTGTGGCTCATCGTTCCGATTCGGGCGGTCCGCCATGTGCTGACCCTGGCCTCTAGTGCGCCGGCGGACGCGCGGGCCCTCCTGCACGCGTCCATCGCGCTTTCAGTGCTCATCATCCCCTGTGCTACGATGGTCTTGGGACGCGAACCTCTCTCAGCTAGCCCCCGTCTGGCCCTCCTTCCTTGGGCGGGCGCATCGCTCAGGCTGTTACGGCTGGGCTTGAGGAGCCCATTCGCGCTGCTGGCATGTTTCTGGACTACCGTGGTATTCACTGTGGCCCATACCACACTGGTTCCCCTCTGGATCGTGGATCGGGCGCTCCTAACCACCGCCATGGTGGCGGGAGGCTGGCTGGTTTTCTTAGCGTCTATCTCACTGCTCGCAGTTGCGGTTCGGCGCTTCCCCGCGATTGGTTTCTGGACGGCTTTGCTCGGGTTGATCCTGACGGCGTCCGTGGTCCTGCGGCCTGAAGCGGCCCTTGAGTTTCCTGGCGTCACGACCATGGCTTCTACCTTGGACCCAGGAGGTAGGCTCCTTTCGGCTATTGGACGCCTAGCGGCGCTACTGCTAGTGGCGGCCGGGGCAGCGGGACTCGTCTGGGCCATCCACCATCGGGACGAGGACGGCTTTTTCCCGCAGCTGCCCCAAGCTCGTCACTCGTGGCTCCTCCGAGAGGTGCAGAATCGCTTCGGCGCCGGAGTGCGTAAGGAGGTTGCCCTGATGTGGAGAGCCACGCTTCTGCGCAATGCCATGGCAGCTTCTTTGGCCTGGGCTGTGTTCGTCGCGGTGGTTGGCATACCCTTCGGCCTCGTCATGGTCTTCCTGTTCTGGCTTCAGATGGCCTTCAATATCTTTGCCTTCGACTATCCGCTCGGGGGTGTCTCGCGGTACCGCCTGCTGCCAGGCGGTCCTGTAGCGGCTCTTCACCTTCGTGAGGCGGTCATCCACGGCGTCATGGCCATGCTCACCCTTCCGTTGGCACTGGTGACGGTTGTGACCAGCGGCGGCAACATTGGTGACGTAGTCGGGTGGTGGCTGATGGGCCACGCAGCGTTTTCGATGACCGCTGTTGCCGGGCGGTTCACGAGCCTGGCGCGACCCAAGGCACTGCATGTGTGGCAGTTCTTCGTCCACGGAGGAGTCCTGACCTGGTGGGGCTACCTCGCTGCGTTGGTCACCTTGGGGGGGATCGTGTCCCTGGGGGTGGGCGTGTACGCCGGCTTCGCCGCAGTGGTGGCACGTGGGGCCCTGGCACGCGGCCTGTCGCTTGCTACGACCGCCGGGCTGCTCCTCTCACTCCACGCGCTGGTGCGGAGAGAGGAGCGCCGTTCCTATCGGATCGTAGGTCAATGAGCGATGTCGGAGCGGCGCCTCCAGCTTCGGGCGAGGCGATTCGCGTGAGTGGGCTCGACGTACACTTCGGTGTGGTCAAGGCCCTCTGCGGTCTGGACCTGACGTGCTCCCCAGGGCACATCGTAGGCGTCATCGGACCGAACGGAGCGGGCAAATCGACGTTGGTTCATGTCCTTGCCGACCTCGTTCGCCCGACCCAAGGCGTAGTGAGACTACTGGGCCGGGGCTACGACACGCCGGCGGACACGCGGTGGATCCGCAGGCAGGTGGGGTTCTTGATATCTGACGGTGCGCTGTTCGAATACCTCACGGGCCGTGAAATGCTCGATTTCCTGGTGGAATCCTTCCAACTCGGGTCGGCTGGGGAGGGCCGGGCTGATGAACTCACCCAAATGCTCAATTTGGACGAATACCTGGATCGCGTGGTCGCTACCTATTCCAGTGGCAATCGCAAGAAACTGGCGATCAGCGCGGCCCTGATCCACGATCCCCAGGTCATTGTCCTGGACGAACCATTCGAATCCCTGGACCCGATGAGCGTTGTCCGCCTCCGCGAGCATCTCGGAGAGTTGGCCTCCGCCGGCCGGGCCATCCTCGTGACCTCCCACATCCTGTCCGTTCTTGAGAGCATATGTCATGAGGTCGTCTTGATCTACCGTGGTCGTGCCCAACTGACCGGTAGCATGGACGCAATACGATCGCGGGGTGCGGAGGCTGGACGTGGATCAGCCCTAGAGGCGCTGTACCTAAGTGTCGTGAACGAGCAGGAGGAAGCATGACAGGGTGGAGGACCATGATCTTCGGTCTAGCTACCGTCGCCATGACGCCGGCGTGGGGCTGCGGTGACGCAGGAGCCCCCAGCCAGGAGCTGGTCGCCGCCATTCAGGGCGGCGAGTTTCTAGGCACCGATGGGGTGACCCTACAGGAGCAGGACGCCGACTGTGGACCGGCCGTCCTTCACATGCTTCTTGCGGAGGTGGGCATCCATGTCCCTTACGAAGTGATTCTGGCTCTTCATCCGAATCCTGAGGAGTTCTGGTCCTTCGCGGATATGCGGGAGCACGCGTCTTCCCATGGCTTGGAGATCCGTGGCTTCCGGGCCAACATCGTCGGGCTTCGAGGCGCTAGACTTCCTCTTGTGGCCCACCTGCAGGATCACTTCGTTCTGGTGGACTCGATCCATTTGGCGCGTATCCACGTCCGGGACCCCTTCGTGGGACGATTGGAATACACGCCCGAGGCGTTTAATGAGAAATGGACAGGTAACGTTCTGGTGATGACGGAGCGTGAGAGTTCCTGAGAGGTCTACGCAGCGTTGGTGCATGGCTCAGAGCTGAGGACAGAATCCTCCATCCCCGGCATCACCACGTGAGCAGGCAGGCGCGTAGCGCGTAGACTCGTGGGGCGATGCCGATAGCCGTGACGCGAAAGGGGAAGGTAGCCGGCCCACCCGTCCGTACGGACAAGTGCCCCCTCGCTCACCGTACTCTTGATGAAGGGGATGAGGCTGGCTGCTGAGGCGTCGTCTAAGCGGTGGAGCCCATGCCCAGGCCGTCTGGTAGCTTCCCAGACCCAGGATGCGTTGCAGCCCCAGGGCACTCACCCCGTGTTTCTGGTTCGTGAAATACCACATCGCTTGGAACCACAGGCGTAGGGGTTCTCGCGTGCCCCTCAAAGAGAGTCCCTGCCGTGACGGAGGTCTGACGGGCACAGCTCGAGCATCGAAACAACCCCCGGCTCGTCTCCCACGCCCCGGCGGCACCGCACCCGGGACAGTAGAAGCCTTCAGGCCACCGAAGACGACGCAGAAAATCCTCGCACGCGGCCTCCGACGCGAACCGCTCGTCAACTTCCACAAGCGTCCGCAGGTAATCCTCGCCCCCGACCGGGTGATCCGATTTCTCTGACACCACCATATCTTGGGGTCAGGAGAGCGAAGTGGATAGCTCCTTCGACGGATACCCGGGCGGCGTGGGTCTTTGTCCTGTCAGGATGACATGGCAAAAAGGCAACGCAGGGGTGCCCGTGCGGCTTCTGGGGGGACGGCACCGATCGGTGTCTCTGCGATCCCACGGTGGTTCACCGCTACATGGGGCGGGTCTCGGGACCGCTCATCGACCGAATCGACCTGCACCTACATATCCCGCCGGTGCCGTTCGAGCATCTGTCGGGAGACGGCGAGGGGTCGAGCAGCGCCCAGATCAAGGAACGCGTCTCAAAGGCTCGACGGCTCCAGGAGGCCCGCTTCGAGGGGGTCGAGGCGGTGCACGCCAACGGCCAGATGCGTCCCATGGAGTTGCGTCGCTGGTGCCGGCCGAGTCGAGCCGTGTCACGCCTCCTTCAACGCGCGGTCGATCGCATGGGTCTGTCGGCGCGCTCCTACCACCGGATCTTGAAAGTGGCCCGCACGATTGCCGACCTGGACGGCGTCGAGGAGATTCGCTGCCGCGACGCAGCCGAGGCTCTCCAGTACCGATACCTGGATCGCATGCGGGGCTGATCTAGCGGCGCGTTGAAAGCCCTGCGCGGTTCGGTGAGCTTTCTCGCCATGTCTGCGTCCGGTCCCCACCGCCCGCCCGCCCTGATCGCGATCGTACTCGCGTTCGTGGCTGTGTACGTGATCTGGGGCTCGACCTACCTCGCGATCCGATGGTCGGTCGAGACGATGCCGCCGTTGCTCATGGCCGCGGTACGCTTTCTCACGGCGGGCGCCGTGCTCTACGGATGGTACCGCGCTCGGGGCATGGAACGGCCCAGCACGAAGCAGTGGACGGCCGCCGCCATCTCAGGCGGCCTCCTGCTCGCAGGAGGCAACGGGGCTGTCGTCGTCGCCGTGCAATGGGTGCCCTCCGGTCTCGCCGCATTGCTGGTCGCTTCGGTGCCCCTCTGGATCGTTCTGGTCGATTGGCTCGCTGGAGCCCGCGTGCGCCCCGCGACGCGGTCTGCTGTCGGGGTCATCGTCGGCTTTGCGGGAATCGCACTACTGGCCGGTTCTCCGGGCGTCGGTGCCGGCGGAGCACGGGAGGCGTTCGGCGCGGCGCTCGTGCTCGGTGGTGCGCTCTCATGGGCTGTGGGCTCCATCTACTCCAAGTATGCAACGGGTCTCCCACGCCCTGGTCCGTTGGTGAGCATGCAGATGTTGGCCGGGGGAGGCATCCTCCTCCTGATGTCTCTCGCGGCCGGTGAGCCATTCTCGTTCGACGTCAGCGCGGTGTCGTTGAAGTCAGCGCTTGCCCTGGTCTATCTCATCACGTTCGGGGCGATGGTCGCCTACACGGCCTATATCTGGCTCTTGACCGTTGTCTCCCCGGTGAAGGCCACCACGTACGCGTACGTGAATCCGTTGGTCGCGATGTTCTTGGGGTGGGCTCTCGCGGACGAACCGCTGACCTTCCGTTCGCTCGGGGCCGCGGCCATCATCCTCGGTGCGGTCGTGTTGATCACGACGGAAGCGGGGACGCGCTCGACGGAGGAGCAACGGCTTGGTGGGTCACACCTCGCTACGCGATCGAGGGCGCAGAGCGGATCGACTGGACCGTGAGTGGGGTGTCATGTGTAACTCAGGACTTCATAGTTCACTCTAGGAATCGAGACAGAATGCGGCTCTTTATTGGTCTCACGTTCCCGAAAAAGCAGCGCGAGCGAATCCATCGTGCTGCCCGCGTCCTGCGGGAAGAAGAGCTGCCGGTTCGGTGGGTGAATCTCGAGAACTATCACGTCACACTCAAATTTCTCGGAGAAGTCCGGCCCGAGGCCGTTCCGTCGATCGAGGCGGCGATGGTGAAGGTCGCGAGCGCGACGGCGAGTTTTTCGACCGAATTCGGCGGATTTGGGGCGTTTCCGACCATTCGGCAGCCTCGCATGCTCTGGCTGGGCGTAGGCGCGACCGCCGCACTGCGGTGTCTCAAGCAGGACATCGAGTGGGCGATGGGCGACTGCGGCTTCGAGGCGGAAACGCGGTCATTCCACCCCCATATCACGTTGGGGAGGGCGGACGCCCGCGGCGGGGCCGGCGCGTTCAGGGGCCTCGACCAGCTCGTCGCCGATATGGAGTTCTCGGCTGAGGTGAAGGTGCGATCGATCGATCTCATTCGCAGCCACCTCTCGAAGCACGGTGCGCGCTATAGCGTAGTGTCCAGTGCGAAACTCGCCCCAGCGCGCAATTCGCCACCTAAGGGGTTCGGGACTCGCGCATGAAGAAGATCCTCGTCGCCGTCGTCCTGATCCTCGTCGCGTACGCCGGTTTTCGGTGGGGCCCGGCGGTCTTTCCGGGTATCGAGCGGGCGTTGGGCATCGATCCCACGGTCCCAGCGGTTCCGAAAGCACAGCCAACGCCCGAACTCGCCGAGCAGACGTTGGACCTCTTCGAGCAGTTCCGAGCCGGAGAAGCCGGTGACCGGCTCATGCTCGGGGGCAACGAATTGTCCGCCGTGTTGCGGTATTCGCTACCCGGAATCGTCCCTCGCGGGATCACCGCACTTACGATCGAGTTGCACAGGGGACGTGTGCACCTGTCGGCCAGGGTCGCCGCCGAGGCCTTCCCGGAGTTGCCCCGGCTCGATCAGATCATCGGCTTGCTTCCAGACACGATCCTGATAGAGGTCCGCGGCTCGCTCGTGCCCCTGGACCAGCGTCGTTTGGCGCTGCTCGTCGATCGGCTACAGGTCGCGAGGATTCCCGTTCCGGCGCGGCTGGTCGCCGAGGTGCTCAAGGCATTCGGACAGTCGCGCCCCGCGAGCCTGCCGGACGACGCGATCGAGGTCCCGCTGCCCGATGGCCTGCGGTCGGTGTTCGTACAGAGAGACAGCTTGGTGATGCTCGCCGACCTGCGTCCTGCGCCCGATGACGTGCGTGAGGGGACGCGGTAGATGGCAAGGCTGTTGGTAGTCGATGACGAGAAGGGGATCCGGGAGGCGCTCGTTCAGCTCTTCGAGTACGAGGGCCACGACGTTCGTGCCGCCGAGGATGGGCCCGATGCGCTTCTCACGGCCGAGTCCTTTCACCCGGACGTGATCTTTCTGGACGTAAAGATGCCCGGCATGGACGGCATGGACGTGCTGGCACGCCTCCGGACCGAATGTCCCGGGGCGTTGGTCGTGATGATTTCGGGTCACGGGACGATCGAGACGGCTATCGACGCAACCCGGAAAGGCGCATACGACTTCCTCGAGAAGCCGCTCGACACCGATCTCCTCCTGGTCACCCTGGGCCGGGCGCTCGAGCTCAAGGGGCTCACCGACAGCGTCGCGGACCTCAAGAGTCAGGTCGAGAGCCGATATGAGATCGTCGGCACGTCCTACCAGGTCCGGCAGGTGCTCGACCGTGTGGAAAAGGTCGCCCCGACCGAAGCTCGTGTTCTGGTCACTGGGGAGAATGGAACCGGCAAGGAGTTGGTCGCTCGAGCAATTCACCGGCTCTCGTCACGATCCGACAAGTCGTTCGTGGAGGTCAACTGTGCGGCGATCCCATCAGAACTGATCGAGTCGGCCCTCTTCGGGCACATAAAGGGATCGTTCACGGGGGCTGTCGCCGACCGGGAGGGGAAGTTCGAACAGGCGCATGGCGGGACACTCTTTCTGGACGAGATCGGAGACATGTCGCTCGAGGCTCAGGCGAAAGTTCTCCGGGTGCTCGAGCAAGGAGTCCTCACCCGCGTAGGTGGCTCCAAGTCGATCGAGGTGAATGTTCGGGTGATCTCGGCCACGAACAAGGATCTCGAGCGCGAGATCGAAATCGGTGCTTTCCGCGAGGATCTCTTCTACCGGTTGAACGTAGTCCCGATTCAGATACCTGCTCTGCGCGAGCGACGCGACGACGTCCCGATGCTGATAGACCACTTCTGCGAGCGGATCGCGAACGGGCAAGGCGTAGTCCCGAAGCGCTTTTCGGCGTCCGCCATCGAACGGCTACAGGCCCTTCCGTGGCCCGGGAACGTACGGGAGCTTCGCAATACGGTCGAACGCCTGCTCATTCTCTCGGGATCCGACGAGGTGGGACCGGAAGACGTCGATCTGCTCGCTTCTGGGAGGGGCGGCTCTCAGCGCTTGGCCGGGGAGATCCTCGGACTCGAGACTTTCGTAGAGTTCAAGGAGAGCGCCGAGCGCGCGTACATCGTTCAGAAGCTGCGTGAGAACGAATGGAATGTTGCCGAGACCGCGCGCCGGATCGAGATGCCACGCTCGAATCTCTACAAGAAGATCGAGCGCTACGGCCTCGTGCGGGACGGCTAACGTCTAGGCTGCGCGGGGTCAGGGCCGCCCTTTGCCGCAAGGCCTCGATCGATATATGTTCTCCCACGATTGATCATACGGGTGGGCCATATCGGAAGCCGGTGAGATTCCGGCGCGGCCCCGCCACTGTGAGAGGTCCGACGTAGTCGGAACGGCTGTTCACCAGAGCCACTGGGGTTGACCCCTGGGAAGGCGAGCAGTCGGCCTCGAGCCAGGAGACCTGGACCACCCGTCCCAGCCGAACATCTCCGTGGGGGGGGGTATGGCCCGCAGAATTCTGTCCGTCCTGGCATTCGCTGCTCTTTTGAGCCCGTCCTCGCTTGTCGCGCAGGACCGCGCATTCTCGCTCGAAGGCTTGGTCGTCACGACGAGCCCCACAGCCCGAGCCGCCAACGCGATCTCTTCCAACGTCACCGTGCTCGAGGGAGCAGAGCTGCGGACCGCAGGCCTCGCCACCGTTGAGGACGCGCTCCGAACCGTGTCCGGGCTGGCCGTCGTGCAAAGTGGCTCGTTCGGCGCGGCGACCTCGGTCTTCCTACGGGGAGGGGAGAGTGACTACGTCCTGGTGTTGCTGGACGGTGTCCAGGTAAACCAGCCGGGAGGTGCGTTCGACTTTGCGGCGCTCACGCTCTGGAACGTGGAGAGGATCGAGATCGTGCGCGGTCCTTCCAGCGCGCTACATGGATCGGACGCGGTGGCCGGGGTCATCCACATCATCACTTCGACAGGGCGCGGACCCATGACAGGAACCCTGTCGATGCGTCTCGGCTCCTTTGGGCGGCGTGACTGGTCCGCGCAAGCAGCCGGTGGGACGGAGCGGGCCGGATACAGTATCTCGCTGTCGCGCTCCAGGACCGACGGGATCCTGGCGTTCAACAACCGGCACGACAATACGGTGATGAGCGGTCGGGCGAGCTTCTTGCCGGACGATCGGACGCGCGCCGACGTTTCCTTTCGCATCGGCGACCGCGAGTACCACTTTCCCACGGACGGCTCCGGCAACGTGGTGGACCGGAACGCGTTCACGTATGGAGACGAGACCCTCTTGAGCGTCTCCATCCGGCGTGCGCTCTCGTCGCGCATCGATGTACAGGCGCGCATCGGCGTCGTAGATACGGACAGCGGTGCGGACGACGCGCCCGACGACGCCGCCGACTCGCTGGGGTTCTTCGGTTTCACGAGTCTCGACCACGTGCGACGCGGGACTGTCGACCTGCGCGCAAACGTGCTCCTGGGGGATTTCGTGGCCACCGGCGGATGGGAGTTCGAGGAGGAGCGCCAGCGTTCGTTCACCGAGTCCCTGAGCCAGTTCGGTGCGTCTTCCGGCCGGAGCGAGTACGCGCGCCTGAACAAGGCGTACTACGTGCATGTGACCGGTGAGCGGAGCCGCATCGCGGTGAACCTCGGCCAGCGGCTCGAGGACAATGAGAGGTTCGGCACGTTCGGCACATGGCAGATAGGTGCTTCGTGGCTGGCCTCGGAGCGAATCGGTACTCGCCTCCGCGCCTCCGCCGGCACCGCACTCAAGGAGCCCACATTCTTCGAGAACTTCGCGACTGGCTTCGCGAGAGGGAACGAGAATCTCGAGCCGGAGCGCTCTCGCTCGTGGGAGCTCGGGATCGATCAGGTCCTCTTTGGCGGCGAAGCACACTTTCGCGCCACCTGGTTCGACCAGTCGTTCGAAGACTTGATCCAGTACACCTTCGCAACGGCAGCTCCGACTGATCCGAACTTCTTCAATGTGGCGGCTGCCAACAGCAGCGGCCTGGAGGTCGAGGTCGACGGCGTACTCGGTTCGTTCCGTGGCTCCGCTTCGTGGACCCGACTCGACACCGAGGTCACCGACTCCGGATTCGACGAGGGGCCGGGCGCGACCTTCGTCGTGGGGGAATCACTGTTGAGGCGGCCCAAGCACACCTTCAACGCGCGTGTGGCCGCCGACGCGGGCGGCCGCGCACAACTGTTTGCCGACGTCTCCGTCGTCGGATCGCGGGCCGACCGGGACTTCACACAGTTTCCGGCCTCGCCCGTACAACTGGCTCGCTACATCAACCTCGCTTTGGGCGGATCTATCGAGGTCGTCGCTGCCGAGGCCGGCGGGCCCGGGTTCGTGTTGGAGCTTCGTGCGGAGAACGTGCTCGACCAGGACTTCGAGGAGGTCTTCGGCTTCCGGGCGCCCGGCCGAGCGCTGTACGTGAAAGGCGTCCTGACTTTCGGCGGCGAGCGCTGATGCCCCCAATCGTCTGGCTCTAGCAGCCCGGCTGCTAGCAGCTAGCTCAGCTCAGTGGATGATCGTGGTGCCGTCCGCCAGCGCGTACAACGCCACCATGGTGCGGTAGTCGCGTGCGCTCAGCGAGGTCGCGGTATTCGTCGGGTACATCACGTCGCGCGCGTTGTCACTGTGCATGATGCCCAGGGCGTGGCCCATCTCGTGCGCCGCGCTAAGTCGCACCTGACGGGGGTCCAGCGTGCGGCTCCCACCGAAGGGGCTCTGGGTGGCGAGCTCGAGCATGAGGACCTCCAAGCCCCCCCTCGCGGACCACTGGGTGCGCGCCACTCCGATCTGACGGCCGCCGAGTGAACGGCGCCACTGCACCGCGAAGTGTGCCTCGCGGTTCCCCCGCTCGTCCACAGAGATCGGGAAGGGCTGACCACTCCACTGCCGCACCCCCGCGGCGGCCCCGACTTGGAGCCGGCGGGCGTCGCCGGATGGCAAGAAGTCAGGTCGCGGAATGTGCACGACGATCGTGCCCTGAAAGTCCTTCCACCGACGGATCTGCACCATGCCCTTGGACTCAAGCTCCGCACACAAGTATCCGACGTTCAAGCACGCACTCTCGGCGGACAGCACTGGCCCCGCCGTACCCTCAGACCGCGCGGCGAGTCCTCTTCGCGCCGCCCCACCGTCCAGCTCGGAATCACACAAGGGGTCATGAGCTTCATCACACGGTTGGGAAGTCTCGTCGAGGTCCTGGGTCGTCGAAATGCGATCACGCATCATTGCGAAGAGTCCGGAGAGCACGAGCAGGATCGCGAGGAGCGAGAGGGGGCTCGGACCCCGGCCCGACCGCAGCAGAGCTAACAGGGGCATATATGGTCTCCGGGTTGTGCCTCCCTAAAGACTATATCCGATCTCCTGATCTGCGCAGTGTCTCTGCGGAACGACGTCGAGCAGGCTGTGTATGCCCTGACACCCGCCGGCGCTCGAGGAGTACGGTGAGCTCCAAGGGCGGACAGGTTATTCGGCGCCGGCGCGCCTTTCGAACGTCTTGGCAAGAAGCGAGGACGGTGTGCGAGGATCGGGGGGAGACCGGGGCGTCGTCGAGGAGATTCTCCTCCAACAGCAGCGCGCCGAGACGGGCGTCATGGCCGGCATCCGGGACTGGGCCAGGTCTCTCTTGGTGGCGTTCGTGCTTTTCGTCGTCATCCGGTCCTTCGGCGTCGAGGCTTTCAAGATCCCTACCTCCTCGATGGAAAACACGTTGCTCGTTGGTGATTTCTTGCTGGTGAACAAGGCTGTCTACGGGACACGGGTTCCCGGCACTGACCTCCGACTGCCCGCTATCTCCCAGCCCCGCCGCGGGGACGTGGTCGTCTTCAACCCGCCGCACGAGCCCGATCGGAACTATGTGAAGCGGCTCGTAGGGCTCCCGATGGATACGCTGGAGATGCGGGACAAGCGTCTCTACCTGAACGGCGCCCCGCTGTACGAGCCGTACGTCCAGCATGTGGATCGGCCCGGCGACGCGGGGCACCCGGATATGCGGTGGCAATCCAACCATCTGGTCGCCGCACCGATGCGGGAGTATCAGCCTACCCGGGACAACTGGGGTCCGATCGTCGTGCCACGGGAACGCTACTTCGTGCTCGGCGACAACCGAGACAACAGTGAGGACTCGCGGTACTGGGGCTTCGTCCACAGGGACGCGATCCGGGGCAGGCCCTGGTTCGTCTACTACTCTTTCGACCCGCGGGGGAGTGAGCGTGCGCCCTGGCTGCGGGAGATCCGTTGGAGACGCATCGGAACTGCCGTACGCTAGAAGGCTGCCGGGGCTAGGTTGCGCGAGACTCGACCGCGTCCGATTCTACCCCCCCGACGCCCCCTCGTCGGCCGGCTTGCTCGGCCCGTCGAGGCTGCTCGCTCCTTCAGAGACCGCTCGCCGCCCAGCAATGACCTTCTCTGCCCGACGCGGTGCCTTCAAGGAAGGCTCGCTGGATCAGTACCTGAAAGAGATCAGCCGGTATCCGTTGATCGACAGGGCAGAGGAAGCACGACTCGCCAAGCTGATCCGGGTCGGTGAGGAGGAAGCCCTCAACAAGCTCGTGCGTTCCAATCTTCGCTTCGTCGTGTCCGTCTCGAAGAAGTACCAGAACCAAGGGGTCCCCCTCTCTGACCTGATCAACGAGGGGAACCTGGGGCTGATCAGGGCCGGCCATAAGTTTGACGAGACCAAGGGCATCAAGTTCATCAGCTACGCCGTCTGGTGGATTAGGCAGGCGATCCTCCAGGCACTGGCCGAGCAGAGCCGGATCGTACGCGTGCCCCTCAATCGTGCCGGAGCCCTCCACCGTATCGGCCGCCGAAGCTCGACGCTGCTACAGGAGTTGGGCAGGGAACCCACCGTCGAGGAAATCGCCGATGGCCTAGACATCACGCAGGAAGAAGTCGAGCGGACGCTCGCGATCTCGCAGTCACACCTGTCGCTGGACGCCCCGATGACCCCTGGGGAAGACAATCGTCTGCTCGACTATCTCCCCGACCAATACTCGCCGGGCCCCGAGGACGAAGCGTACTCCCACGCGCTCAAGAATACCGTCGAGGAAGCGTTGGGTACGCTCAAGGAACGCGAAGCGAAGATCTTGCGGCTGTACTTCGGGCTGGACGATCAAGAGCCGATGACACTCGAGCAAATCGGAGCCATCCTCGGCATCACCCGGGAGCGGGTGCGGCAGATCAAGGAAAAGGCGTTGGTTCGGCTGCGCCATGCCTCGCGGGCAAGGTTCCTCGAAACCTTCATGTAGGTGCGGGCTGGTCACCCTGCGACCCCTCGGAAAGCCCCGTCCTATAAGGCCAATCGCCCGTTGACACCCATCTGGGTCCCAGATATCATTTACAGCTCTGTTTTAGAATCGCCGTTTTGTCGATAGTGGGCATGAGAACGTATACGCCAAAAGCTGGAGAAATCACGCACCACTGGTGGGTCGTCGACGCGACCGACAGGCCGCTCGGACGACTCGCCACGCAGATCGCCGTGATTCTTCGGGGCAAACATAAGCCGATGTACACCCCTCACCTGGACGTGGGCGACAACGTGGTCGTCGTCAACGCCGAGAAGGTGGTGCTCACCGGGAAGAAGGCCGATCAGAAGACGTACTTCCGCCACTCCGGTTATATGGGTGGGGAAAAGCACATCCCCTTCCGCCGCATGATCGAGACGCACCCGGAGCGGGTGATCGAGCTCGCTGTCAAGGGCATGCTGCCGAAGAACGCTCTCGGTCGGACGATAAGAAAGAAACTGAAGGTATACGCGGGCGCGGATCATCCCCATCAGGGCCAGCGGCCCGAGCCCCTGGACATCTGAAGAGGGATCCGAGCGATATGGCAGGCGAAGTCAAGAACCAGATTCAGACGGTGGGACGCCGCAAGAGGTCTGTCGCGCGGGTGATTCTGCGCCCGGGTGCCGGCGAATGGAAGGTCAACGGTCGTGAGATGGCCGACTACTTCCCCCGTCCAACGCACCAGATCCGCGTGCAAGAGCCGTTCAAGGTCACGGATCTCGAGGGGCAGTTCGACGTTACGATCCGCGTCCACGGGGGCGGCCTCACGGGGCAGTCCGACGCGGTGCGCATGGGGCTGGCGCGTGCCATCCTGCAACACGACGAGGAGCTGCGCCCCCTCCTCCGCGAGAGGGGCATGCTCACCCGGGACGCGCGTCAAGTGGAGCGCAAGAAGCCCGGCCAACCGAAAGCCCGAAAGCGCTTCCAGTTCTCGAAGCGCTAGTGTCCTTTCCCAGAAGTTCGGCGAGCACCGAGGGCGCCGAGGCGCCGCGACCACTCGCCTGTCGGCGAGCGGTGCCCCAAGGCGCGACGACGACGAATAGCAGGGCTATGGGATACCCGCGCCGTAGGCGTGGGTCGAGGAGCAACGCAGCCAGGGTGGATGCATCGGTGCCCGAATGCCGGCGCACTTCTGGGACAGGACACTAGAGTACTCAGGGCGTGCCAACGCCCTGACATCCTGATCGGGGCGTAATCAATCGGCCCCACAAGAAGAGATGGCAAAATGTCTCAGATAGGCCTCAACCAACTCCTGGAGGCCGGAGTACACTTCGGTCACCAGACGCGCCGTTGGAACCCGAAGATGAAGCCCTTCATCTTCACCGAGCGCAACGGCATCCATATCATCGACCTGCGCAAGACGCTCGATCGGCTCAAGATCGCGCAGCAGGCCATTCGCGAGGTCGTACTGCGCGGGGACCGAGTCCTCTTCGTGTGCACGAAGAAGCAGCTTCGGACCATCGTCGAGCAGGAAGGCGAGCGCTGCGGGGCGTTCTATGTGACCGAACGCTGGCTGGGCGGCATGCTCACCAACTTCCAGACGATCCGGAAACAGATTCGCCGGCTCAAGGAGCTCGAGCGCGGCCAGGAAGAGAACGCTTTCGAGTTCTACACGAAGAAAGAGCGGCTCGTCCTAGATCGAGAGCGCCTCAAACTCGACAAGTACCTTGTGGGCGTGAAGGACATGAGCCGCTTGCCCGGCGCGATCTTCATCGTCGACGCCAAGCGGGAGATGATCGCGGTTCGTGAGGCTGCCAAGCTCAGTATTCCAATCATTGCGATCACTGATACGAACGCCGATCCCGACCTCGTCGACTTCCCGATCCCGGGCAACGACGACGCCATCCGCTCGGTCAGCCTGATTGCCAAGGCGATCGCGGATACGATCGAGGTTGCCCGCAAGGAGGTTCCGGACGAGGAACGCCGCCGGGTCGATGATTTGGCGGCGACGGTGTACTCGACCGAAACGGGAGAGACGACTGAAGGTCAGGCCCCGCAGCGCAGACGTCCGCGTCGCAAGCGGCGTCCGCGTCCCGAGGCGATCGCACAGCTGATGGACGGCGAGGGGCGCGCCGGAGCGGCCGATAGCTCGCAGGGGGAGTCGGCGTCCGCAACGGACGTAGGCGAGGCTCCGGAAGCCGCAGCAGAGGAAGCCGCGTCAGAGGACGGCGCGACGGAAACGCCTGCCGAGGAGTCCGACGCCGATCGGAAGACGGTGGCCGACGAGCAGACTGAGGAGTCTGCGGAGTCCGAGGGATAGTCCACCCTCGGGGCCGGGTGGCATTCCCGGCTGAGTTCTGGCATAAGCAGGACCGGTGAGAGGCGGCAGAGGCACCGGACGTCCCGGTCCGCTCCGCCTCTTTTTCAGCCCTGAATGATGAAAATGGCACGATGAGCGATACAACGATGATCAGCGCGAAGGATGTGAAGGAGCTCCGCGACATGACCGGCGCGGGGATGATGGACTGCAAGAGGGCGCTAGCGGAGACGGAGGGCGACCTGGAGAAGGCGGTTGATCGGCTGCGCGCCAGTGGGGCCGCCAAGGCGGCGAAGCGATCCGAGAAGTCGGCCAATGAGGGGACCATCGGCAGCTACGTTCACTTCGACAGCCGGACCGCGGTCATCGTCGAGCTCAACTGTGAGACCGACTTCGTCGCCAACACGGACGACTTCAAGGCCCTCGCGAAGGATCTCGCGCTGCATGTTGCGTCGATGGCGCCGTTGGCGGTTTCTTCTGACGACATCCCGGCTGAGGTCATCGAGCGCGAGCGCGCGGTGTACGTCGAGCAGGTGAAGCAGGAGGGCAAACCCGATAGCATCGCCGACAGGATCGTCGAGGGTAAGTTGAACAAGTTCTTCAAGCAGAGCACGCTCATGGCGCAGCCCTTCGTGAAGGACTCCGACAAGACGATCGAGGAGCTGATCACCGAGGTTTCCGCCCGCACGGGAGAGAAGATCGAAGTGACGCGCTTCTGCCGCATGAAGGTTGGTGAGACGCAATAGCGAGGGGGCGGAAGCGATGAGCAACGTGGCTCCAGATCTTCGATACAAGCGAGTGCTTCTCAAGCTGTCCGGTGAGGCGCTCGCCGGGGATCGTGGCTTCGGGATCGATCCCTCCGTCGTCGACCAGCTCACCGACGAGATCCGATCCATCGTGGAGATGGGCGTGACGCTGGGCGTCGTGATCGGTGGCGGCAACATCGTGCGCGGAGCGATGGCGTCCAAGGAAGGGATGGACCGTGTTCAGGCGGACTACATGGGTATGCTTTCCACCGTCATCAACGCGCTTGCGGTTCAGGACCTCCTGGAGCACAAAGGCGTGGAGACTCGGGTCATGACCGCGATCCGGATGGAGGAGATCGCAGAGCCGTATATCCGGCGGCGGGCGTTGCGCCACATGGAGAAGGACCGCGTCGTACTGTTCGCGGGAGGCACAGGGAACCCGTACTTCTCCACCGATACCGCCGCGGCGCTGCGGGCGATCGAGATGGGGTCCGACGTCGTCATCAAGGCCACGAAAGTACAGGGCGTGTATACTGCTGACCCGGCGAAGGACCCCGACGCCGAGTTCATCCCGAACATCACGTTCCAGGAGATCGTGAGCCGCGAACTCGCCGTGATGGATGCGGCGGCGGTGTCGCTTTGCAAGGAGAACGGCCTCCCGATCATCGTGCTCAACCTCGAGAACCGCGGCGCAGTCGCGAGTGCGATCCGTGGTGAGCACGTGGGAACCCTTGTATCGTAGCAGATCGACGCTCGTTCACAGTTTCCGGAGGTTGTGATGCCGACCGTGGAGGATGCAAGGAAGCGCATGGAGGCGGCGCTCGACGCCCTCCGGCGTGAGTTCGCAACCGTACGCACGGGAAAGGCCACACCGGCCCTTCTCGATACCGTACGGGTCGACGCCTACGGCTCGAAGATGCCCATCAATCAAGTCGCCACCGTGAACACTCCGGAGCCGAGCCTGCTCGTGGTGCAGCCCTTCGACAAGACCCTGCTCGCGGACATCGAGCGGGCGATCATGGTGGCGGATCTGGGGCTCAATCCGGCCAACGACGGCAACATCATCCGAATCCCGGTTCCACCGCTCAACGAAGAGCGTCGGAAGGAATACGTGAAGCTCCTGCACAAGATGGCGGAGGAGGGGCGTGTCTCGTTGCGGCACGCACGTCGCATCGTGCGGGAGGAGATCCACGGGCTCGTGAAGGAACACGAGCTCGGTGAGGACGAGGGACGTCGACGCGAGGACGCGCTCGAAAAGCTGACGCACGAGTACGGCGACAAGATCGACGAACTGATGAAGCACAAAGAAGAAGAGGTGATGGCCATCTAGTCGGCCATCTACCAGTCGGCCATCTGGATGTCCTCGCAGCGCCTCGATCGCATTCGTTTGAACGGCGACGTGCCTCGGCACGTCGCCGTCATCATGGACGGGAACGGGCGCTGGGCTCGCCAGCGGTCCTTGCCGCGGCACCTCGGGCATCGGGAAGGCATGAAGTCGGTGCGCGAAACGATCGAAGGTGCCCTCGAGACAGGCATCGAGGTCCTCACGCTTTTTGCGTTTTCGACCGAGAATTGGAACCGGCCGCAGCAGGAAGTCTCAGCACTGATGTCGCTGCTGCAGCTGTACGCCCGCAGGGAGCGGGACGAGCTCAAGAGGCAGGGCGTCGAGGTGCACGTGTTGGGGGATCTGGATCGCATCGACGATCAAAGCCGGCGCGCAGTGGACACGATCGTCGAAGGCACTCTTGGGGGGACCGAGCTCCGCCTCAACCTGATGATCTCCTACGGGGGCAGGGAGGAGATCATCCGCTCGGCACGCATTCTGACCGAACGCGTCGCCCGGGGTGAGCTGTTGCCGGAAGAGATCGACGACGAGGCGTTGAGCTCCACGCTCTTCACGGCTGGACTGCCGGACCCCGACTTGCTCATCCGCACGTCGGGAGAGTACCGACTCAGCAACTTCATGCTCTGGCAGCTGGCGTATACGGAGCTCTACGTTTCCCAGGTCCTCTGGCCCGACTTCGATCGCGAGAGCCTCTTCGAGGCGGTTCTGGACTACCAGCGGCGTGAACGCCGATTCGGTCGCGTAGGAGCGACGTGAGCCCGGGGAACGAGCTCGGGCGGCGGTGGGCCGTTGCGATCGTCGGAGTCCCGGTTGTTCTTGGGCTGCTCTATGCGGGCGGTTGGGTATTGGCTGTGCCCGTCGCGATACTCGCCGGACTCGGAACGATGGAGACGTACCGCCTCGCCGAGCAAAAAGGCACGCGCCCGTTCCGCTGGCTCGGCGCCGCCGCCGCGGCTGGGCTCGTACTCCTCGCCGCGGCGTACCCCAGCTTCACAGCCTTTGCCCCT
The DNA here is from genome assembly GCA_022560615.1 of Gemmatimonadota bacterium. Classification (NCBI taxonomy): domain Bacteria; kingdom Pseudomonadati; phylum Gemmatimonadota; species Gemmatimonadota bacterium. Next base: position 19,244 of record JADFSR010000019.1, on the reverse strand, counting down.
TGGGCCCTGACCGTTGTCGTAGCGGTCGCGTTCTTCGCCGTGCTCGCGGCGATCGCGCGCGGAGCGGACCGCCACCCCCTCGCGTCCGTGGCGGCCACGCTCTTCGGCACGCTCTATGTCGGTTTCTCCTTGGCGTTCGTACCCATGCTGCACGAGCTGCCGTCGATCGATGCATGGGGAGAGGTGATTCCGAAGGCGGGGATCGGTTTACTCGTGGTAGCACTACCCCTGACGAGCACCTGGATCGGGGACTCAGTCGCGTTCTTCGCTGGCACCGCCTGGGGTCGAACCAGGATTCTGCCCTCGGTCAGCCCCAAGAAGAGTTGGCTCGGGTCGGTGGTGGGCCTGCTCGGCGCGGCGGTCGGAGCAGCGCTATGGCATCTCGTGGCTGAACCGTATTTGCCAGGGATGCCGATCAGAAGGGTGGCAGTCGCGGCTGTTGTGGGCGCCGTACTAGGAGTGGGCGCCCAGGTCGGAGACTTTGCGGAGTCGCTGTTCAAACGGGAGGCCGGAGTAAAGGATTCGGGCACGATCTTCCAGGGGCACGGGGGCGTACTCGACCGGCTCGACGCCCTCATCGTCACGCTTCCGATGGCGTACGCACTACTAGTTCTGTTAGGAAGCACACGGTGATTCGGGTCGCGATCCTGGGATCCACCGGATCGATCGGGAAGAGCGCTTTGCAGGTCATCGCGCGGCATCCCGACCGGTTCCAGGTCGTCACGCTGGCGGCGCAGCGCCAGGTGGAGGCACTGTGGGCCCAGGTGGAGAAGTTCTCTCCCCGGCTGGCCGTGCTAGCGGACGAATCGGTCCCGCTCCCGGCGAGCTCTAGCCTGACTCGGTGGCAGTCGGGCCGTCAGGCGCTGCTCGCCGCGGCCGCCGACCCGGAAGTCGACGTGGTCCTGAACGCACTGGTGGGCGCCGCCGGACTAGAGCCCACGCTGATGGCGCTGGAGGCAGGACACCGCCTTGCCCTCGCGAACAAGGAATCGTTGGTCGCGGGCGGCGCGCTCGTCTTGCGGGCGGCAGAGATGGCAGGGTCTCGGATCGTGCCGATCGACTCGGAGCACAGCGCCATCCTGCAGTGCCTCGAAGGCAGTAGACCCGAGTCGGTCCGGCGTCTTGTGCTCACGGCGTCCGGTGGTCCGCTACGAGGGCGGAACCGAGAGGAGCTCTGGCACGTCCGGCCTGAAGATGCGTTGCGGCACCCTACTTGGAAGATGGGGGCGAAGATCACGATCGATTCGGCCACGCTCGCAAACAAAGCGCTCGAGGTCATCGAGGCTCACTACCTCTACGGTCTCGCTTACGACCGGATCGATGCGGTTGTGCACCCTCAGTCGATCATCCACTCCTTCGTGGAGTTCGTTGACGGCTCAGTGCTCTCGCAGCTCGGGTTCCCCACCATGGAACTGCCGATACTGTATGCACTGAGTTATCCTGAGAGGGTGGAAGATGAGGCGTTACGAACGTACGACCCGGTGCGGTCGTCGCCGCTGACGTTCGAGGAGATAGACCGGGCGGCGTTTCCACTCTTTGGCCTCGGCATCGAGGCAGGGGTGAAGGGTGGGGCGGCGCCAGCCGCGTACAACGCCGGGAACGAGATCGCGGTTCAGGCGTTCCTGGAAGGAAGGATTCGGTTCCCGGAGATGGCGGATGTGGTTAGCGAAGCCATCGAAGGAGTCGGGGTGGGGCAACTAACGAGTGTAGAGGATGTGCTGGCCGTCGACGGGACGGCACGGGCGGTGGCCACCGAGGCGGCTCATCGGCTCGGTGAGGCGAGAATGGGAACGACTTCATGACTCTTTTGGCAACAATCATCGTGCTCGGTGTGCTGATCTTCGTGCACGAGCTGGGTCACTTCGCCGCAGCGAAGGCGGTGGGTGTGCAGGTACAGCGGTTTTCGATCGGGCTGGGCCCCAAGATCTTCGGGGTGAAGCGTGGTGAGACCGAGTACGTACTGAGCGCGATCCCGCTAGGCGGATACGTGAAGATGGGCGGCATGGACGACGAGGTGATGGAGCGGCTCGAGGGTGGAGGCGAGGCGCCCCGTGAGCCGAGTGCGCGTGACTTCGACGCGCAGCCGATCTGGGCGAGAACGTTCGTGATCTCTGCGGGCGTGATCATGAACATGCTGTTCGCGTTCGGCGTGTTCACCTTCGTCGCCGCGAAGTGGGGCATGGGCGAGTGGAGCACGACCCGCGTAGGCCACGTCGTTGCTGCCGCCCTGCCGGCGGGGACGGGGGATCTCGCGGAAATCCCGGCCGGAAGCCGCTTCGTACGCTTCGGGGATTCCGAGGTCCACGACTGGGGCGACGTGCGGCGTGGCTTCTACGGGTCCGACCCTGGTCCGATCGAGATCGAGTTGGCCGAGCCTCGCATGGTCATCGAGATCCGCATCCCTGGCGAAGAGTCCGACCGGCGCGATCTCTTCAGTTCCGTGTTGCCTTGGGCCGAGGCCGGTGTAGGAGCCGTGAAGCCGGGCTCACCCGCGGACCAGGCGGGACTCGAGGCTGGGGACCGGATCGTCTCGGTGTCGGGCATCCCGGTCGAGCACTGGTACGAGTTTGTGCGCTTGATCGAGGCTCGACCCGGAGAGCGTGTCGAGCTCGGGATCGTGCGCGACGGCCAGGAGATCATGCGTCCGGTCACGCTCGATTCTGAGGAAGGGCGGGGCGTGGACGGCTCCGTAGCCCTTTTGGGGAAGGCGGGAATTTACCCGCCAGAGGGTGACGTGGTCTACCATTCCGTCTCCCTCGGAGACGCCTTCGTGTTCGGCTACGGGCGGACCGTCGGGGTCACGCGAATGATTCTCGGTTTCCTCAGAGATCTCGTCACCGGTGGCGTCTCGCCCCGTTCCTTGGGCAGCATCGTCATGATCGGTCAGGCGTCCGGCCAGGCCGCGGCCGCAGGCATGAGCACGTTCCTGAGCTTCATGGCGCTGTTCAGCATTAATCTGGCAGTGCTGAACCTACTCCCGATCCCCGTGCTGGACGGTGGCCATCTGGTCTTCCTGGGAATCGAAGCGGTCCGCGGCGGACGAGGGCTTTCGCTCAAACAGAAGCTGCGATGGAGCAACGTCGGCTTTCTAGTCATCGTCGCCATCATGCTTTGGGCGCTGTCGAACGACTTCTTGCGCCTTCTGGGTATCTAGAGCTACAGCTACAGGAAGCTGAGCTGGCTCGGACCGGCTCTGTAGCGAAGCTCTTCCACGTCGAGTAGGGCCGTCGGCCGATCTTGAAGCGCGATCTCCAGATGCCCTGACCAGCCAGCCTTTTCGAGCGCCTCTCCGACGACGCTGTGCGCGAGGGCCGGCCGGTTGCACTCCTTGGACAAGTGGGCTAGGACGACGCAGGCTAGCCGCGGATGGAGCAGGTCAATCACGAAGCGTGCCGCTGCCTGATTGGAGAGGTGTCCGTGGCTCGATGCGATACGGCGGCGTACCGAGGCCGGGTAGCCGCTGGTATGCAGGAGAACCTCGTCGTGGTTCGCCTCCAGAATCAGGAGGTCACACAAGGACAGCGCATGCCGGACCTGAGCGGTGGGCCGTCCCAGGTCGGTGGCGACCCCGAGACGAAGGCCCGTGCACTCGTCGACGAGCGCGACGCCCACCGGGTCGGCCGCGTCGTGCACCGTCAGGAACGGCTCCACGCGAACATCTCCGATGTTGAACGCCCGTCCGGGCCGGTACTCGACGATCGTCTCTTCGCCCCGCAGCAGCTTCGCGCACGCCGCCCGCGTGCGTTCGGTCATATACAGCGGTGTGCCATGCCGGCGAGCAAAGACCCCCATGCCACGAGTGTGGTCGCCATGGTCGTGCGTCACGATGATGGCGTCGATCTTGTCGGGACCGTGGCTGAGAGTTTCGAGCCGGCGCGTGAGGTCCTTCCCGCTGAAGCCTGCGTCGACGAGCACGCGGGTGTTGCCGGCCCAGACGAAGGTCGCGTTGCCGGCACTCCCGCTGCCCAAGACCGCGACCCTCATGACCGGCCCCTCCTGGCTACCACGGGCTCCTCGCCCTCGTCACTGCGAGCGGCGACCCGCGGTCGCGCTCCAGGCGGCTTCGAGCACGCCCCTCACACCGAGCGTGAGCGCAACGTTGCGGCGGGCCATCACTCGCTCCGCCGTCTCGAGGAACTTGTCCAGGCGATACTCGGTCAGATTCGAACCCGAACCCCAGCTGAAGGGAGGCACCGCCACTGGCGGCATCGCGCCTCCGAAGATGTTGCTCCCGGCGCCCACGACCGTCCCGGTGTTCAAAAGGGTTCCGATTCCGGTCTTCACGTGATCGCCCAGGAAGCAGCCGATCTTGATCTGGTCGGTATCGACCCCCCCGTCGGGGGTCCACACGGTAACGGTTCCGTAGCTGTTCTTGAGGTCCGAGTTCGTGGTGAGCGCCCCGAGGTTGACCCATCGCCCTACGAGCGCGTGGCCGAGGTACCCCTCGTGGGCCTTGTTCACGTACCCGACCAGGACGGAGTCCGAGACCTCACCGCGAACTCGGCAGTTGGGCCCGATCGAAGATGCCGAGATCGTCCCCCCCGCAACCATGGTTTCTGGGCCTACATACAGTGGACCCACAAGGCGGGCCGGTCCTTCGACACGCACGCCGCGATCTAGGCGGATGGGTCCCGGTCGCGTGTCGAGCGTAACTCCGGGCTCGATCTCCGCGCCCTCGGCGAGCGACACGGTGCCGTCGCCTACGACGACCACGTCGGCCGGAACGACGCCGTGGCTTGGCATCGTCGCTGCGTCGGCGTGGACGCGCGCTCCGTTCCGTGCAACGAGATCCCAGGGACGTTCGAGCACGATGCCGTCGAGCTGCAATTCGGGAGCGTCTCCCCGGTCATGGCCTGGATTGCGGATCCAGAGCTCGGACGGGAGCTCGGACCCGGGTGGCACGACCCATCCGGCGGGCGCGCCGCCGACCGTGATGCGCGCCCGTTCACTCGGCACTTCGACGTCCTGGAAGTCAGGTACCGCTCGGCTGGAGAGCAAGACGACCGGGCGATCACGGGCTACTTGGTTCAGGGACACGCATGGCGCCGCACCTGCTTCGTCGAAGCCGACTAACGCTCTCCTGGAGACGTGACCGTGGCACTCGATTCCGAGCACGCGCTCCACACGAGCCCTCAGGGTGCTACAACCGAAGAGCAGCTCGCCCACTGGGCGCGTCAACGAGAACGGCGCCCAGCGCCGTGCGCGGCTGTCGTCGAAGAGGTAGAGCCTCGCCTCGCTCATTCCTCGCTTCCCTCCAGCGCCGTCAGTAGCGTCTTGAGGTGCGCCGCGCGCTCCCTCGGCATCACCAGCGTGGCATCATCAGTACGAACGACGACGAGGTCATCGACGCCGAAGAGCACGACCTTGCCGTGATCCGCGAAAGCGATGTTCCCGTTCCCATCCACCGTGACTGCGTCGCCGATCAGCACGTTTCCGTCGGAGTCCGCAGGCCGTGAGCGTGAAAGCGCTTCCCAACTCCCGACATCGTCCCATGAGAAGAGCGCTTCGACCGTCGCCACGCGCCCCGAGCGCTCCATGACTGCCGTATCGACGACGCACACGGGCACCGCCTCGAAGAACGCGTCGACGCCCTCGTCCAGAAGAGCCAGGCACTTGGAGACTTCCGGGGCGTGCTCGGCCAACTCGGAAAGGAAGGTCGACACTTTCCAGACGAAGATGCCGGTATTCCACAGATGACCATCCCTCACGTACCGCCGCGCCGTGTCGGCGTCCGGCTTCTCGTGAAAGGTCTTCACCCGGTGTGCAGCGATCTCGCCACTCGTTTCGAGCGCTTCCCCCCGCTCCAAGTGTCCGAATCCCGTCTCGACCCGATCCGGAACGGCCCCGACGCAGACCAGAACGTTTTCTCTTCGGGCGATCTCCGCGGCTGCGTGGATGGTCCTCTGAAACGCAGGCAGGGAGTCGACGCGGTGGTCCGCGTGAAGGCTGACCATGACAGCCTCGGGATCGCGCCTGTGAATCTCCCAGGAAGCCCAGGCGAGCACGGGACAGGTGCCTCGCGCCTCCGGTTCGATCCAGTAGGCCGCGTCGGACAGGTCGTTGAGCACCGTGCGGAACGGTTCAACGAGGTGCCGTCCGGCCAGAATGCGTAGACGATCGTCGGGCACGAGCACCCTGGCTCGCTCGACAGTGTCTACGATGAGCGGCCGCTCGCTGGCCAGCGGGAGCAGCTGTTTGGGTCTCTCGCGGGTGCTCACTGGCCAGAAGCGCGACCCGATTCCACCGGCCAGAACGACGACCCAGAGCCTGTCGTCAGTTCGCGTCGAGGATCTCGTGGATTCGGGCAACGAGCTTCTTGGGGCTAAAAGGTTTGGTGAGGAAGTCGTTGGCGCCGCCAGCGAGCGCCGCCGTTCTATCCGTGTCCTGGCCCTTTGCCGTTAAGATGATCACCGGGGTTTCTGCTCGATGGTCACTGGCCCTGATCCTGGCGAGCACCTCGAGCCCAGTCGCGCCGGGCATCATGAAGTCGAGTAGGATAAAGTCGAACTCGGCGTCCGACTTGACCGCCTCCATGCCCGCTGAGCCGTCCATAGCTTCGACCACGTCGAATCCGTCGTTGGTGAGGATCGTGTTGAGGACCCGTCGAATGTGAGGCTCATCGTCGACCACGAGGATGCGCCCACCTCTGCGATGGGCTTGCTGGTCGGGCACGGTTGCTCCTCGATCGCAAGGCCGCCGGCCGGCCGGCCGCAGAAAGGGCCGGGGGGCCGGGGGCGACGGCCGGGGAACCTACCCGGCGTATGGGGTAAAGTCAAGGAATTGCAGGGCTTTTCGGGGTTGACACTCCCTTCTTGGTTCCGGCACTTTTCGCACTCTTTTCGGCCTCGGAGGCCGTGTGAACAAGGACTGACCTCGTGACACCGCAGCGACTCGTAAGAAGTGTGAATCTCCATGGGCTCGGGCCCGCGTCTCTTGCTGCGCTCGTCACGCTCTCCGCGGGACTCGCCGCGTGCGGGGGCGACCCGTTCATTTTCCCGTGGGAGCTTAATCCGGACACCGTCTTGCTCTACTCCTTGGCGCGTCCCGAGCTGAACCTCGAAGCGGCGTACAGCTTCAACGATCGCCGAAGAGTGAGGGTGGAGGCGGCAACGGCCACGGGCACTTGGGACGTCGCAGTCGATACGCGAGGCGGTCAGCTCGTCTTCCTGCCACCCGGGGCGCTCGGCATCAGCTCCAAGGCCAGCGTGGCGGCGTTGCCGGGACTCTCTTTCGCCGACCTGCAGGACGCGCCGGAGGATACCGCCGCCTACTCGAGGTTCGCCCCGGTCCCGGTGGAGATGGGGACCCTGTACGTCGTGAAGACCTCACAGAGCCCCGGCATCTTTGGCAGGCTCTGCTCGTACTACGCGAAGCTCGAGCCGCTCGTGATCGACGTCGAGGGTGGTACGCTGACGTTCGTATTCGACGCGAGCCCGGTCTGTAACAGCCTCCGGCTCATTCCGCCGGACTGATGCTCGACATCCGCCGCCTCCGCCACGAGACGGAGGCCGTGAAAGACGCCCTGGCGAAGAGAGACGCGAGCCTCCCGGACATGGTGGACCGCGTTCTGGAGTTCGACGTGACGCGCCGTGAAGCGCTCGGCGTCGTCAACGACTTGAAGGCGCGGCGGAACGAGGCGTCGAAGCGTGTCGGCGAGCTCAAGCGAGAGGCAGGAGACGCCGAGGCGCTCATCCTCGAGATGCGCGAGGTAGGGGATCGGATCAGCGAGTTGGACGCGACCATTGCGTCGGCCGACGAGGAAATCGAGGCGCTGCTCTTGGGCATCCCCAATACCCCGTTCGACGAAGTCCCCGAAGGCGATGAGGACCACAACGTCGTCCAGGCCTGTCATGGTTCACCGGCGACGTTCGACTTCGAGCCACGCCCGCATTGGGAGTTGGGCGAGGCGCTGGGGATACTCGATCTCGCGCGCGGCGCGAAGGTTAGCGGTTCCGGCTTCCCCGTCCTGGTGGCAGGTGGTGCGCGGTTGCAGCGTGGGCTGATCAACTTCTTCCTCGACGTGCATACCGATGAGCACGCGTATACCGAGGTACGGATACCGTATCTGGTGACAAGCGACACGATGATCGGCACCGGCCAGCTCCCCAAGTTCGCGGAGGAGTCGTATCAGACCGAGCGGGACGAGCTCTGGCTCATCCCGACCGCTGAAGTGCCGGTCACAAACCTGCATCGGGACGAGCTGCTCACCGCCGATGATCTGCCACTCCGATACACGGCGTACTCACCGTGCTTCAGGCGCGAAGCGGGGGCTGCGGGCAAAGACACGCGCGGCCTGCTCCGAGTGCACCAATTCGACAAAGTCGAGCTCGTCCGCTACGAGCTGCCCGAGCGGAGTCGCGACGCGCTGGAGGAGCTGACGCGGGAAGCCGAGGTTTTACTCGAGCGACTCGGGCTGCACTACCGGCGCCTCTTACTCGCCACGGGTGAGTTGGGGCAGAGCGGCGCGCTCACGTACGACCTCGAGGTGTGGGCTCCGGGGGTGGACAAGTGGCTCGAGGTTTCGAGCTGCACGACGTTCACGGACTATCAGGCGCGCCGGGCGAACATCCGCTTCCGGCGTACACAGACAGAGAAGCCGGAGTTCGTGCACACGCTGAACGGCTCAGCGCTCGCGCTTCCTCGCGTGATGGCTGCGCTGCTCGAGACGTACCAGCAGGCGGATGGGAGCGTGACGCTACCGGAGGTATTGCACCCTTACGTGGGCTTGGACCGGCTCACACGGTCGACCTAGCGTCTGGCATGGGGTTCTTCGTCCCGTGATGAAGATCAAGTGGCCCATCGCGCTGGCCACGATGTTCCTCGTGCAGCTCGGTTGGTTCCTGCTGTACACCGGGCAGATCATGAGCGCGCTGGAGGAAAACACCGAGCGCCTGAGCGAGATCTACCACGAGGTGCAGACGGGCATCACGACGATGGCTCCGTCGGCGTCCGAAGAGGCGCTCTACAACCTTCAGGGCATCATCCTGGGGTCGGGTGTGCCGCTCGTGGTCACAGGACCGGGGGACACGGTCCTCATGGCCGAGAACCTGGATTTCGAAGCGGATATCGATACTCCCGAAGGACAGGCGGCCGTCCGGGCCCACATTCCCACTCTGGACGATCAGCATCCGCCGGTCGGTGATCCCAATCTCCAGCGCGTCCACTTCGGCAACACACCCGAAGTCGAGCGGTTGCGATGGATCCCGTGGCTGCAGGCCGGGCTCTTGCTGTTCACCGTGTTCATCGGGTTCGTCGCAATCCGCTACCAACGTCGAGCCGAGAGCGAGAAAGCTTGGACATCGATGGCCCGCGAGCTCGCACACCAGTTGGGCACGCCGCTCTCTTCGTTGGCGGGGTGGCTCGAAGTACTCAGCCTTCCGGTCGGCGAGCGCCCCGGCGGACTACGCGACGGCGAGATCGCCGGCTCGATCGGCGAAGATCTGGAGCGGCTCGAGCGGATCAGCCACCGCTTCGAGCTCATCGGGCGAGAGCCCGAACTGGAATCTCTCTCGGTCCGTCAGGTAGTGAGCGACCTGGAGCAGTACCTCGCGGTCCGGATCCCAAGGCTGAGCCGCAAGGGTGTAGAGCTGGTCGTCGACATCCCCCCGGGTCTGCCGAGAGTGCAGGGCAACGAAGTATTGCTGATCTGGGCACTGGAGAACGTGGTGAAGAACGCCCTCGACGCGCTCGCCGGTCGGGGTGGAAAGATCACCATCTATGCCCGCGAAATCGGTGGCAAGTGGATCTCGCTTCGCATCCGGGACACCGGTCCGGGCGTCGATCCCGAGATTCGGGACAAGCTCTTCGAGCCGGGCGTGACGACGAAGTCAGGTGGATGGGGGGTCGGGCTCGCGCTCTCCCGTCGCATCGTCGAGGGCGTGCACCGGGGACACATCGAACTCCTCGAAGGACTCGAGGGCACCACGTTCCAGATCCGACTGCCGGCCGCCGATGCCTGATCCGCAGGTTCCAGCACATCTCGACGGACTCAACTCAGAGCAGCTAGCGGCGACGTCGCACTTCGAGGGCCCGCTACTCGTGCTCGCCGGTGCGGGCTCGGGGAAGACGCGGGTTCTGACGGCACGCGTAAGCCACCTGATTAGCGAGCACGGCGTTCCGCCGGACCGGATCTTGGCGGTCACGTTCACGAACAAGGCCGCCGGCGAGATGCGGGAGAGGATCACCCGGCTGCTCGGCACGGAGCCGTCGGGCATGTGGGTGGGCACCTTCCACTCGGTCGGCGCGCGCCTGCTACGCCGCCACGCGGATCGCCTGGGCTGGGATCGTGCCTTCAGCATCTTCGATTCAGAGCAGTCGCTTCGGCTCGTGAAGAACGTTCAAGAGTCGGTCGGGCTCGACCCGAAGCGGTGGAGCCCCAAGGCGATTCGCGCCGAGATCAGCAACGCCAAGAACCAGCTCATCGACGGCGACACCTTCGCGAAGGACACGGAGGGTTCCTTCGATCTGTTCGTTCGCAACGTGGGACACGTCTTCACCGAATACCAGAAGGCTCTCAAGGACCAGAACGCGTTCGACTTCGACGACCTGCTCATGAAGCCGGTTGAGCTCTTCGAGGACTATCCGGAGTTGCTGGACCGGTACCGAGAGCGTTTCTCGTTCATCCTCGTGGACGAGTATCAGGACACGAACCGTGCACAGTTCCGTTTCGTGGAATTGCTCGCCCAAGGTCACGAGAACCTCATGGTCGTCGGCGACCCTGACCAATCGATCTACGCGTGGCGTGGCGCGGACATCAGGAACATCCTGGACTTCGAGATCGCGTTTCCCCGTGCGGTCGTGGTCGCGCTCGAGGTGAACTACCGCTCGAGCGAGCTCATCCTCGACGCCGCTAACGCGGTCATCGTCGAGAACGTGAACCGTCCGGAGAAGACGCTCCGGACGGATCGCACCGGTGGGGAGAAGATCACTCTCATCGAGACGTTCGACGAGAACGACGAAGCCCGCTGGATCGTAGGGGAGATCGAGACGCGTATCCGCGAAACGCCGGGGCTCTCTTACAGCGGCTGCGCCGTGCTGTACCGCACCAACGCTCAAGCGAGAGCGCTCGAAGACGCCTTCCGGAGAGAAGGGGTGCCCTACCAAGTCGTGGGCGGTGTGCGCTTCTACGAGCGCCGGGAGATCCAGGACGTACTCGCCTATCTGCGACTGATCTCCAACCCGAAAGACGCTACGGCCTTCGGTCGGATCGTGAACTATCCGCGGCGGGGTGTCGGGCTGACGACGGAGGAGCACTTGGTACGCTGGGCCGCTGAGCAGAGGCTGACGCTCCTGGCGGCGGCGGCGCGGGCGGACGAGATCCCCGACGTAAGGGCCGCAGGTGCCAGTGGGCTCATGCGCTTCGCGGACCTCATCCAGCGCTTCAGCCTACGCGCGACGCAGGCGACGATCGGGGAGCTGCTCGAGGAGCTCGTCGAAGACCTCGACCTCGTACGCCATCTGTATGACGAGGGACCCGACGGAGAGGATCGAGCGCGCAACGTCTCGGAGCTCATTGCCGGAGCGCTCGACTTCGACGCCACGTTCATGAAGGGTATGGACGACGAGGAGCTCGACGCCTTCACCGAACTCGACCTGTTCCTGCAGCAAGTAGCACTGGTAGCGGACGTGGACCGCCTCGACCCCGACGCGGCGACTGCGACGCTGATGACGCTGCACAACGCGAAGGGTCTGGAGTTTCCCGTGGTGTTCATCGCGGGGCTGGAGGAGGGACTCTTCCCGCTCAGCCGAGCCTATGACGAGGCCGACGCGCTCGAGGAGGAGCGACGCCTCTTCTACGTGGGCATCACCCGCGCGGAGGATAAGCTGTCGCTATCGTGGGCGCGGCAGCGCAGACGCGCCGGCGATTTCACCTACGGTACCCTCTCGTCCTTCGTAGATGCGGTGCCGGATGATCTCCTGGACAGCCGGAGGAGTGAGCGATTGACCCGACTTCAGCACTCCACACCCCACAGGGGCCGGCCCCGGTCTGGGAGCCGGGAGCCCTTCGATGCCACGTTCGAGCCCGATCTGGACGCGGGCATGAACCAGGACCTGCCGCGCTTCGTGAAGGGCGAGCGTGTGCTGCATCAGACGTTCGGGTCCGGTGCAGTGGTGGAGATCACCGGGTTCGGGCGAGATCTCAAGGTCACGATCGATTTCGACGACATCGGGCAGAAGAAGCTGCTCTTACGGTACGCTTCGCTCGAGAAGGACTGGCCATGAGCGTCACCCGCGCGGAGGTGGTGAAGATCGCCGCCTTGGCCCGGCTAGAACTCGGAGAGGAGGAGCTGGAGCGGCTCACGACCGAGCTCAACGGAATTCTCGCGCACGTCGATCAGCTGACTTCGCTCGATCTCGTCGAGACGTCGGATCTCACTCCGCAGATCCGGTCCCCACTGCCGGCGACCCGACCGGAGGCCGTCGAGGACCCCGATGCCCTCATCAGGCAGCCGGCGTCGTTCGCACCCGACTGGCGAGAGAACTTCTTCGTCGTGCCGCCGCTGCCCGGTATGCACCGGGAGGGATCGGAATGAGCGACGCCAGAGCCGCTCTCGCTCGGATCACCCGGATGGAGGAGGGCGCGGAGGGCCTCAACGCTTTCCTGGCCCTCGCAGACCCGGACCATCTCGAAGCGCGCGCCGAGGGGCGGCTGACCGGCGTTCCGGTCGCGGTCAAGGACAACCTGTCGACGGCCGAGCTGCCCACCACCTGTGGATCGCGACTGCTGGAAGGCTACCAGGCTCCTTATGAGGCCACAGTCGTGCGGAGGCTTCGCGACGCGGGCGCTGTCGTGATCGGGAAGACCAACCTGGACGAGTTCGGAATGGGTTCCTCCACGGAGAACTCGGCGTACGGGCCGACGCTCAACCCGCTCGATCGGTCCCGCGTCCCAGGGGGCAGCTCGGGGGGCTCGGCCGCGGCTGTCGCCGCCGGGTACACTCCGATGGCGCTCGGTTCCGACACCGGCGGATCGGTCCGGCAGCCCGCGTCGTTCTGTGGGGTCGTCGGCATCAAACCGACGTATGGACGCGTGAGCCGCTACGGTCTCGTGGCGTTCGCGTCATCGCTCGATCAGGTCGGCACCTTCGGGCGAACCGTCTCTGACGCCGCCACACTCCTCGGTGTGATCGCCGGCCACGACCCCCGCGACGCGACGACCGCCGACACTCCGGTGCCGGACTTCGCCAGCGACGCGGGTAGGGGAGTCGAGGGAATGGTCCTCGGTGTCCCGGCCGAGTACTTCCCGGACTCGCTCGACCCCGCGATCCGCGACTTGCTCGATAATGCGTTGGGCTGCCTCGTGGACGCCGGGGCGCGACTGCGAAATGTCTCGCTGCCCAGCACGTTGTACGCGATTCCGTCCTACTACGTGCTCGCTCCCGCAGAAGCCTCCAGCAACCTCGCCCGATTCGATGGCGTGCGCTTTGGTGTGCGCCAGAGCGGGCCGGACATCGGATCGATGTACGAAAGGACCCGCCGCGGCTTCGGCGACGAGGTGAAGCGACGCATCATGTTGGGGACGTATGCGCTCTCGTCCGGCTACTACGACGAGTACTACGGCACCGCACAGCAGGCGCGGTCGCTCGTCGCCCGGGACTTCGTCGGCGTCTTCGAGCACGTGGACGTACTCTTCACGCCGACAGCGCCGACGCCGGCGTTTGCGCTCGGAGAGCACACCGACGACCCGCTCGCCATGTATTTGTCCGACGTCTTCACCGTCACCGCAAACCTCGCGGGCATTCCGGGGATGTCGGTGCCAATAGGTGAGGTGGACGGACTGCCGGTGGGCGGGCAACTGCTCGCACCGTGGTGGGATGAGTCGGCGATGCTCGCCGCCGCCGGCGCGCTCGAGGCGGCACTGGCTAGCACTGTCGAATGAGCTGGGAGCCGGTCATTGGGATCGAAATCCACGTCCAGCTTCGCACGGCGCGGAAGCTCTTTTGCGGGAACGCCGTAGTCTTCGGCGACGAGCCTAATACGCACGTGTGTCCGGTCTGTCTTGGTCTTCCCGGTGCGCTGCCGACCACGAATCCGGAGGCGGTCGCGCTCGCCGTTCGCACCGCGGTCGCGCTCGGCTGCACGGTGCACGAGAGCAGTGTCTGGTCGCGGAAGAACTACTTCTATCCCGATCTTCCCAAGGGGTACCAGATCACCCAGTTCGACCGACCACTGGCAACGGACGGCGTCGTCGACTTCGACGGACCGGAGGGGAAGGGCTCCGTGAGGATCCGCCGCATCCACATGGAGGAGGATGCGGGCAAGTCGTTGCACGACCGTGTGCCGGGGGCGACCGCGGTCGACCTCAACCGCGCGGGGACACCGCTCGTGGAAGTCGTTACCGAGCCCGACCTGCGTACCCCAGCCGACGTGCGCGCCTTCCTCGGGACTCTGAAGCGCGTGCTCGAGTACATCGAGGTGAGCGACTGCAACATGGAAGAGGGCAGTCTGCGCGTAGATGCCAACGTCTCGGTGCGCCGGCGGGGAAGCGAAACACTCGGGACCAAGACCGAGATCAAGAACGTCAACTCGTTCTCGGGCATCGAACGCGCGCTCACGATCGAAATCGCTCGCCAGATCGAGGTGCTGGAGCAGGGTGGCGCCATCCACCAGGAGAGCTTGCTTTGGGATGACCACCGAAGCGAAGTGCGGTCCATGCGCTCCAAGGAAGAGAGTCACGACTATCGGTACTTCCCCGAGCCGGACTTGCCGCCGCTGCGCGTCTCCGCCGCGGAGATCGAAGCAGCCAAGGACGCGTTACCCGAGCTGCCACGTGCCCGGAGAGACCGGTTGGAGGCCGAATACTCGCTGCCTGCCTACGACGCCGACGTCCTGACGCAGTCCGCCGCGACTGCCGACTACTTCGAGGAGGTCGTCGGGGCCGGTGCCGATGCGAAGAGCGCATCGAACTGGGTCATGGGCGCGCTTCAGGCGATCATGAACGAGCGTGGCGATGACAGCCGTACGGTGCCTGTTCGACCCGCGTCGCTCGCCCAGCTCATCGGACTGGTGAAGGACGGCACGGTCTCCGATTCTGCCGCGAAGAAGGTGCTGGGCTTCATGGCCGAGGAAGGTGGCGAAGCGATCCAGATCGTCGAGGCCAAGGGGCTGCTGCAGGTGCGTGACTCCGGTCGACTCGCCGAATGGGTGGAGTCGGTGGTGGCGGACAGTCCCGACGAGGTCACACGATACCGGAACGGCGAGACCAAGGTGCTGGGATTCCTGGTCGGCCAGGTTATGCGTCGGTCCAAGGGCCAGGCCGACCCGCGACGCGTGAACGAGCTCCTAGTCGAACGACTTAGCTGAGTGCTAGTTAGCTGCTAGTCCTCGAGGGACTGAGATCGGCGTGCGCTCACTCCGGCTGCAAAGGCGGGAGCAGGGGGCCCAGTACTCACGGCTTCCGGCAGAAAGTCCGCGAGTCTACACGATTCTCGTGATCGGTCCAAGTGGCCGGTCACGGGTTTCGTGTATCTGACCTCACACACTACCTCGCACACCTATGGATGACATGACTTGGAGTACCGAATGGAAGCAGGATCTCTACACTTGGATCGAAGAGAGCAGGGGAGAGTGGGACGCCCTCGGAAAAGAGCTCGGATCAGAAGGGCCCCAAAAGGTAGTGGTCCCAATCGCATTCGCAGTGCAGGAGGTCGGACCCGCCCTGTTCGCCGAGTTGGATCACACCGTGAGAATACCCGCTGAAAACGTCGCCAAGCCTCCTGATACCCTCGATGTCACCTTCGTCCGAGAGGAGGGCCACCCGGGCCGCGCTGACCAGATCGTGGTCTTATCCGCAGAGACGTTCATGCACGTACTCGGCATGCTACTGGGCGCGGTGGGAGGTGAGGCGATTGACTAGCGAACAGCGCGACCAAGCAGGAGGCGGCGTGGGGAAGAAGGACGAAGCCGCAGTGACTGAGGGAGAATCGACGGCCGTCGCGACGAGTGGGGACAAGGCGGGTCCTCAGATAGCCAGAACCTTGGCGGGTTGGGAACCGACGCCGAGAGTAATAACGCAGGAGGAGGAGGAGTTGCTTGACTCGGTCACGGTATCACCCATGGCCCCGGTCTACCTCAGAGCGTTGATCGCGACCGGGAGTTGATCGCGACCGGGAATAGTATTGTCGCGTGCGCAGCTGTAGGGATCGACCCGTCGACACCCCGGAAGTGGAAGCGCAGAGACGCGCAGTTTGCTGCGATCCTGGCCGATATCCACGAGGAGGTTGTAGAGCGCTGGAACGCGGTTGCTGAGTATCGAGCCTTGCACGGCTTTGAAGAGCGGATCTACGACAAGCATGGCAACTTGGCTGGCCGGAAGATCAAGCAGGACCCGAGCTTCCTGCGAGCGATGCTAGGCGCCCAGGACCCTGAGCATTGGGGGGCTCGTTCTGAGCGGGACTCGAAGATCACGATCGTGATCATGGATGTCGATGAGTGAAGCGGCGACGCGGACCCCCGTTCGGCAAGGTGACCTGCTGGATCAAACTCCGGCCTTCGATCCCACCGAGGCCGAGCCCATCCCAGAATTCGTGTTCGATCAGTCGCTGCCCGACGAGTTCGACTCCTGAGGGTCTGCCCCCCGCTGTCCTCCAGGACAGGCTGAGCCATTCGGCCAGCTCCATCCGCCCGTCTGAACATCCCCGCGTCCCTTTCCATCATCCGAGCGCCACCCACGCCTCGCTCGGAGACCGCCACCAGCGCGACCTGGCCGACTCTCACCGCGTGTCCCATGCCACAATACGACCTACAATGCCTCCCCCCTCGATGGGGCGGTTGGATTACCTACCCACTCAACACGAGGTTTCCTTCTTCCAACAGGCCGCAGTGATGGCGACCGACGTCTCACGACGAGTAGCGTGAAATGCCAGAATCTTTCGCAAAGCCCGGCACCCTCCTGAGTGGTCCCGCAGTGTGGCGCGGAGACGAGCTCGTAGACTCCGACGAGTGGATCCACGCCTGGACCCCAGAGGAGCTCGCCGAGCTGGAGGACGCGTTGGTCGCCGTGCAGGCGCTGCAACGACCTCTGGGCAAGATCGGGCGAGATGACTTCCCGCTGCCGCGGCTCGGGGACCGGCTCGACCGCCTGCGTGCCGATCTTTTACGTGGCCGAGGCTTCGTTCTCATGCGGGGGCTGGACGCCAGCAAATATTCGCGCGATGAGATCGCCACGATCTTCTGGGGTATCGGCGCGCATCTCGGCCGCGCCGTGCCACAGAATGCCCAGGGCCACCTGCTGGGCCACGTCAAAGACCTCGGCCGCGACTCGCGCGACGCGAGCGCTCGCATCTACCAGACCAGTGAGCGTCAGGGTTACCACACCGACTCGGCGGACATCGTCGGGCTCTTGTGTCTCGAGCCTTCGATGGAAGGGGGCCGAAGTTCGTTGGTCAGCTGCCCGACGATCCACAACGTGCTCTTCGAGCGCTCCCCCGATCTCCTCGCGGAGCTGTTCCAGCCCTTCGGCACTGATCACCGGGGCGAGCACCCGGCCGATACGAATCCGTATTTCACGGCGCCCATCCTGAGCTGGCATGAGGACGAACTCTCCGTCCTGTACCAACGGCGATACATCGAGTCCGCGCAACGGTTCGAAGCCGTGCCGCGACTGACCGGCCGACAGGTCGAGGCACTCGACGCGTTCGACGCAGTGGCCGACGATCCCGCGGTCCACCTCGAGATGCAGCTCGAGCGCGGCGACATCCAGTTCATCCACAACCACCAGATGCTCCATGACCGCACGGCGTTCCGTGACTGGCCGGAACCCGACCGACGAAGACACCTGCTCCGACTCTGGCTGTGTCCGGAGGATGGTCGTCCTCTGCCCCCCTGGTTCGCCGAACGACTCGGCTCCGTCGAGCCGAGCGACCGGGGTGGGGTCGCGTTGGCGGGTGTGGAACCCGTGATTCCGCCTTTCCCCTGACGCGGGTCAGGTACGCTGGACCGGTGGCGCGCCACTTCCGCTCGCTGCTATTTCCCCCCGATGTTCAGCTCGCTCGGCACGGACTCTGCGATCATGTAGCGCGGGCTGAGCGATGCCGACTCCGACGGCGTGAGCGCACCCTGTGCGACGAGCTCGGTAATGTGGTGACCCACGACGCGATCGAGGAACGAGGCGGTCACGTCGCGCCTCCGCTACTTCCATCGCCACGACCTACTCGACGAAGCTGACGCCTACGGCATGCTTTCCTGGCAGGGCTCCGGTGGGTTCAGCATCGACGCATCCGTCCGCATCGAGGGTGAGGACCGAGCCGGCGTCGAACGGCTGCTCCGTTACTGTGCTCGACCGCCCTTCGCTCTGGAACGGCTCTACGCCCCCGGCGGTATCGTTTCCCTCGGCTCGGGGCACCCACCGGAGGTGGGTCGCCAAGCTCGTCTACCGGCTGTCCGAGCCGGCACCCGACGGCCGCACTGAGCTCCTGCTCTCTCCGATTCAGCTTCTCGATGTTAGCGGCGGCCCAAGATTGCACAGATGTGGCGGCCGAAAATTGCACACTCGACGACTTCGTGGCTTCGAGGTACCGGGTGTGAAGCGAGATACCTGAGCGACTTCGTAGCCGATCGTACACGTTGGCGTCTTCCCTACAGCGGTGGAGGCGCGATGATCGGATGGGAGAAGCGAGTGTTGCTGAGACATTATCTCGACCAGGGCATGACGAAGACGGCCGTGGCGAAGCAACTCGGCGTGAGTCGTCGGACGGTTCATTACTGGATTGAAACGGATCAGCTGGACCGGGACGTGAGCGAGGTGGCGGTGCAGTACGGGCCGCGGCCTTTGGTGCCGACCAAGGTGGATCCCTACAAGGGGATCATCCTGAGCCGACTGGCCGAGTACCCGGAGCTGACAGCGATGCGGCTCTTTGACGAGATCAAGGCGAGCGGATACGCCGGCTGCTACACGCAGGTGAAGCAGTACGTCCGCAAGGTCCGGCCTCGAGCGCCCGAGGAGCCCGTGGTCCGCTTCGAGACGCCGCCCGGCCATCAGGGTCAAGTCGACTTCGCAGACTTTCGGCTGCCCTGGGGCAAGCGCTACGCGTTTCTGGTTGTGCTGGGGTATTCGCGCATCCTGTGGCTGCAGTTCTTCACTCGACAGACGATGCAACATGTCTTTGAGGGCCTCGAAGCGGCGTTCAGCTTCTTTGGTGGCGTGCCTCATGAACTGCTGTTCGACCAGATGAAGGCCGTCATCACCAAGGATGAGCGAGCGGCCGGAGGTCGCGTCACGGAGAACGCCGAGTTCCTACGCTTCG